>NZ_JBFAET010000039.1:0-20271 GCF_040642095.1 Streptomyces sp. NPDC020362 | reverse complement strand
CGTACGCCCTCCACCCGCCCGCCGGTGCTCTCCCCGAGGGAGCTGGCACTGACCAACGGCGCGAACGGCTCGACGGCGGCGATCAGCACGGTGAAGTCCACGGCGGCCGAGTCCGCCCCGGCGACGGAGTCCCCGGAGGACCGCACCGATAGCTGACCACTTTCGGCCAACCGGCCCGGAATGAATGCCGCGCCCCTCGGGTTCTAGCCTGGGGGGCGCGGCGTTTCCGCATGTCCGCACAGAGAGCGCGTGGTCGCACGCGTGACAGGTACAGGAACGAGGAACCAGATGACCGACCCCGTGACCCTGGACGGCGAGAGCACCATCGGCGAGTTCGACGAGAAGCGTGCCGAGAACGCCGTACGGGAACTGCTGATCGCGGTCGGCGAGGACCCGGACCGTGAGGGCCTCAGGGAGACGCCGGCCCGGGTGGCGCGGGCGTACAAGGAGATCTTCTCGGGCCTGTGGCAGAAGCCCGAGGACGTCCTGACGACGACGTTCGACCTGGGGCACGACGAGATGGTCCTGGTGAAGGACATCGAGGTGTACTCCACCTGCGAGCACCACCTGGTGCCGTTCAGGGGCGTCGCCCACGTCGGCTACATCCCGTCCGTGACCGGGAAGATCACCGGCCTGTCCAAGCTGGCCAGGCTCGTGGACGTCTACGCCCGGCGCCCGCAGGTGCAGGAACGACTCACCACGCAGATAGCGGACTCGCTGATGGAGATCCTGGAGCCGCGCGGCGTCATCGTGGTCGTGGAGTGCGAGCACATGTGCATGTCCATGCGGGGCATCCGCAAGCCGGGCGCGAAGACCATCACCTCGGCAGTGCGCGGTCAGCTGCGGGACGCGGCGACGCGCAACGAGGCGATGAGCCTCATCATGGCGCGCTGACCGGGCCCGTCCGCGGGGCCGGCGGTCAGGCCACCGGCTCTGCGCCCGAGTGGTTCTGGTCCTCGTCCTCGGGGAGTTTGCAGACCCGCTCCAGGAACAGGGCCGCCGCTATCACGGCGATGCCGGCCAGGACCGAGAAGCCGGCGTAGAGGGCCTGGTCGCGGCGGGCGGGGATGTCGAGCAGCTCCAGCAGAAAGACGCCCGTGCCGCCGTACATACCGGCGACGAGGGCGGCCACCAGGGCGCTGGCCTGGCCGAAGACGACCGCCCGGGCGGCCATCAGGGGGTCGACGCCCTTCGCACCGGGGCGGCGCTCGCGCTGTGCCTTGAGGCGGGCGCGCAGCGAGAACGCCGTGGCGAGCAGGACCACCGCGATCAGGGCCAGGACGATGGGGGCGGCCAGCGGGACGCTGGGCAGCGTCCCGATCGAGTTCCACAGGCGGGCGCCCGCCCAGGAAAGAACTCCGGCGACGACGAACACGCCGGCCAGCACCCTGATGCGCAGCTGTTTCACGGTGTCCCTTCAGCTCCCCCGGACCGATCCCGGACTGTGGTCGGTCGTCTCGACCTTAACGACTACTCGGGCAGTCGGAGTTCCAGGTCCTTGCGGGGTTCGATCCCCGCGCGGGTGACGGCCGACAGCAGTTCGGCCACCGTGCCGATGCCCGGCAGGTGCGCCTGGGGGTCGACGTCGTGCCAGGGAGCGAGCACGAAGGCGCGTTCGTGGGCGCGCGGGTGGGGGAGGGTCAGCTGCGGGTCGTCGGAGGTGACGTCCGCGTACGCGACGATGTCGACGTCCAGGGTGCGCGGTCCCCAGCGCTCGTCGCGGATCCGGTTGAAGGCCTCCTCGACGGCGTGCGCCCGCTCCAGGAGGGAGGACGGGGGCAGGGTGGTCTTCAGGACCACGATCGCGTTGTAGTAGGAGGGCTGGGTGCCCGGCTCGACACCCCACGGCTCGGTCTCGTAGACCGGCGAGACCGCCTTCACGCGGACGCCGGGGGTGTCCTCCAGGGCGTCGACGGCCCCCTGGAGGGTCTCCAGGCGGTTGCCGAGGTTGGAGCCGATGGAGACCACGGCTCGTTTCGGGTTGCTCAGCGTCGTGTCGGCGGCATCGACCTGCTCGACGACGGAGGCCGGCACCGGCTGGACGGTCGGGTCGCTGTGACCCTGGGCGAAAGGTCGGGTCATACTCGGCTCCGGGTGATGGTGACGGTCACGTCGTCGAAGGGGACCGTGATCGGTGCGTCCGGTTTGTGGACGCAGACCTCGACCTCCTGGACTCCATCGTGCTTCAGGCAGGCCTGGGCGATCCGCTCGGCGAGCGTCTCGATGAGGTTCACCGGCTCGCCTTCGACCACGGCCACGACCTCCTCGGCCACGATGCCGTAGTGCACGGTCTTCGCCAGGTCGTCGTCGGCGGCGGCGGGCCGGGTGTCCAGGCCGAGGACGAGGTCCACGATGAAGGTCTGGCCCTCCTCGCGCTCCTTGGCGAACACGCCGTGGTGCCCGCGGGCCTTCAGGCCGCGCAGCGCGACACGATCCACGCGAATCACTCCTGCAATCGTCGGGAACGACCGGCCGGTGTCGCGTGCGGGCGGCACAGCGGTCTCTGACGAATCTACCTGCGGGCACCGACACGGCCGGGTTACGGGGCCGCGGGCGGGGGGTTGGACGCGGAGGGTTCACCGCGCGTTCTCCCCGGGGAACCCGGTCGCATCATGGGCTGGTAGCCGCACCTACCCCGGGGTTCGTGATTCCAACCACTTCTTGGTCCCTGCGGGGTGCGGACCGGTTCAGGCGCGAGGGTCTCCATCCGGGTTGGGGCCCTTCGCTCCGTTTTGACCGTTCTCCTCGTCCTCGTCGGTTTCGGCCAGGACGGGCGAGGCGTGGTGCGACCAGATCTTCCAGCCGTCGGACGTGCGCCGGAACACGTTCGTGGCGACCACGAGCTGTCCGACCAGGGGCCCGAGCTCCGCGCCGTCCTGAGGGGCCGGGCCGCCGCTGAGGATGTTCTCGGTACAGGTCACCAGGGCCGTGTCGCCGGTGACGGAGACGTGCACGTCGGTGAGGAAGAACTGGATGTAGTCGGTGCTCGCCATGATCAGTGCGTACGACCTGAGGACCTCGCCGCGGCCGGTGAGCACCGGCCAGCCCGGGTGCACGCAGGAGATCACGCCGGTGTCGGCCGGGTCGTGGTACTCCTCGTCGACGCCCAGGTCGGCGGGGGTGAGCCAGAGCGAGGACAGCTCCTCGAAGTCGCCGCGCTCCATCGCCTCGTAGAAGGCGGTGTTGGCGGCCTCCACCTGTTCGACGTCGGTGTGGGGGGCGCTCACCGCGCTCCTTCCACGGCCCGGGCGACCCGCACCGCGTCCGCTGTGGCGCGTACCTCGTGCACGCGCACCGCCCATGCGCCGGCGTGCGCCGCGAGCGCGGAGACGGCGGCCGTGGCGGCGTCGCGCTCGCGGGCCGGCGGGGGTGCGCTCTCCGGGCCGGCGAGGACGCGCCCGAGGAACCGCTTGCGGGAGGCGGCGACGAGCACGGGGTGCCCGAGGGCGTGCAGGCGGTGGAGATGGGAGAGGAGGGTGAGGTCGTGGTCGGCGTCCTTGGAGAAGCCGAGGCCGGGGTCGACGACGATCCGGTCGGGGGCGACGCCGCCCGCCAGGACGGCCTCCACGCGCGCGTGCAGCTCGTCCACGACCTCGGCGACGACGTCCTCGTACCGTCCGGCGACGTTGCCGCCCTGGAGGAAGCCGCGCCAGTGCATGACGACGAAGGGGGCGCCGGCGGCGGCGACCACGGGGATCATCGCCGGGTCGGCGAGGCCGCCGCTGACGTCGTTGACGAGGGCGGCGCCGGCGGCGAGGGACTGCTCGGCGACGGAGGCGCGCATGGTGTCGACGGAGACGACGACGCCCTCGGAGGCGAGACCGCGGACCACGGGGATGACGCGACGGAGTTCCTCGGCCTCGTCGACGCGGGTGGCGCCGGGGCGGGTGGACTCACCGCCCACGTCGACCAGGTCCGCGCCCTCGGTGACCAGGTCCAGGCCGTGCTTGACGGCGACGGTGGTGTCGAACCAGCGGCCGCCGTCGGAGAAGGAGTCGGGGGTCACGTTCACGACGCCCATGACCGCGCACCGGTCCCATGCCGGAAGGCCTGCCACTCGGCGGCGCCCGCTGAGGTTGTTCATACGTTCAGCGTAGGCCCAGCGCGCCGCCCCGAACGCGCCGCGGCCCGGGCGGAAGCTCCCGTGCTGGGGGGTGGGGCTTCCGCCCGGGCCGGTCAGGGGCCGTTCCGGGCTTTGCTGCTTCGTTCGGCGCCCGGTCCAGGGGGCCGGGCCGGGGTCAGGCCGGGGTTCAGGCCGCTCGGACGTCGTGTTCGCCCACCGCGTGCGCGCAGGGGCGCGCAGCGGACGCCCTGCGCCGGCGCAGGGCGCGCGGGAGCGGGAGGGCGAGGTCGACGAAGCCCTCTGCCTGCATGGTGGCGAAGCCGATGCGGGGCAGGTCGGTCGTGGCGCGGTAGACGATGAACCGCGGCTCCCAGCGGGGCTGGAACTTGGCGTTGAACTTGTAGAGCGACTCGATCTGGAACCAGCGGGAGAGGAACACCAGCAGCCCGCGCCAGGCACGCAGCACCGGACCGGCGCCGATCTTCTCCCCGCGCGCGAGGGCGGAGCGGAACATTGCGAAGTTCAGCGAGACACGGGTGATGCCGAACTTGGAGGCGGCCTGCAGGGCGGCGACGATCAGCAGTTCGTTCATGCCGGGGTCGGCACTGCGGTCGCGGCGCATCAGGTCCAGCGAGGCGCCGTCCTTGCCCCAGGGCACGAAGTGAAGGATCGCCTTCAGGTCGCCGTACTCGCCGGGCTCGTCGTCGGCCTTGTGGGCGGTGGCGATCAGACAGTCGCCGTCGGTGGCGTCGCCGATGCGGCCGAGCGCCATGGAGAAGCCGCGCTCGGTGTCGGTGCCCCGCCAGTCCTCCGCCGCCCGGCGGATGCGCTCAAGCTCGGCCTCTCCGAGGTCACGGATACGCCGTACCCGGGTTTCGTAGCCGGCCCGCTCGATGCGCTTGACCATCTGTCGCACGTTGCGCATCGCGCGTCCGGCCAGCGAGAAATCCGCCACGTCGACCACCGCCTCGTCGCCCAGTTCCAGGGCGTCCAGGCCGGTCTCGCGGGTCCACACCTCGCCGCCGGTCTCCGAGCAGCCGACGACCGCCGGGGTCCAGGAGTGCGCCTTGGCCTCGTCCATGAAGCGCTCGATGGCGCCGGGCCAGGCCTCGACGTCGCCGATCGGGTCGCCGCTGGCGAGCATCACGCCGGAGATGACGCGATAGGTGACCGCGGCCTTGCCGCTGGGCGAGAAGACGACCGCCTTGTCGCGGCGCAGCGCGAAGTGGCCGAGGGAGTCGCGGCCGCCGTGCTTGTCCAGCAGGGCGCGCAGCTGGTTCTCGTCCTCCTCGGTGAGGCGCGCGGCCGGGTGTTCGGGACGGAAGGCGAGGTAGACGGTGGTGACCGCGGTCAGCCAGCCGAGGGCGCCGAGGGAGAAGGCGACCGTCCAGGAGGTGCTTCCGTCGTAGTCCAGCGGGCCCTCGAAGCCGAACAGGCCGTAGACGACGTGCGTCAGCCGGTCGGCCAGACTCGGGTCGCCGACCATGCGGTTCGGGTGCACGCTGACGATGATCAGCCCGAGGATGAGGGAAGCGGCCCCCATGAGCACGAAGTTGGCGAGCGCGCGCCAGCGGCTGCGCGGATCGGGCAGCGCGGTGAACTCGTTGCGGTGGCGCAGCAGCGGTACGAGCAGCGACACCGAGATGAGCAGTCCGATGACCGAGTGCCGGTAGACGAACTCGGCGAAGGCGCCGACCGGCAGCAGCGCGACCGCGGCGCGCCACGCCCGGCGCTTGCGCCGCCTGAGCCCGTGGGCGAGAAGCAGCAGCAGCACGCCCGCGCTGAGCGAGAGCGCCGCGGCGAACGGCCCGAAGGAGCCGGGCAGTACCTCGGCTATGGCGTGCATGCGGCTGTGCCGGAAGCGCGGGAACACGCCCGCGGCAATGTCCAGAACGCCCACGACGGCGCACGCCCTGGCGACCAACGTCGGGACGGCCTCGGGACGCGGGCCGCGCAGTATGCGCCGCGCCCGGCTTGATCGGCCCGGAACCCCGCCCGACAATTCCCCATCTATCCTGACAGACATCGCATCCCGTAGTTCTGCGAGAGACCTTGAACCCGGTGCCGATCGGGGCATCCGGCGACATTGCGCCCTCTAGGACGGTGTCGAGGGGAGAGAGGTTCACTCCCCACCGGAAAGTCGGGTCAAAGGCCAAGGAAAGCCCCGGGCAAGCCCCTGTAACGAAGTGCAGGCGGGTGGGCGGAAAGCGCAGGCAGGAAACGCTCATGGGTCTCACGAGCAACAAGGTGCTGGTTCTGGCGATCATGATCGCTGTGGTGCTGTTCGTCGGAACGGTGTGGCTGTGGCCACGGCTCGCCCGGCAGAACTGGCGGGCCATCAGCGGACGCGTCGGCCTCCTGCTGGCCACGCAACTGGCCCTGTTCTCCTCCTTGGGGATCGCGGCCAACCAGGCCTTCGGTTTCTACGCCAGCTGGGCCGACCTCTTCGGCAAGGAGACCGACCAGGGTGTCGTCATCGACCACAGCGCCAACGGCGGATCGGGCGGGCCGCTCCAGGTGGTGTCCACGGCGTCGTTGAAGGGTGCCGGCGGCTCGCGGCCGGAGACGGGCGGGCAGATCCAGAAGGTGGACATAGTGGGCCGCAAGACCCATATCGCCACACCGGCGTACGTCTATCTGCCGCCGGAGTACTTCCAGCCGCAGTACCGCACACGTACGTTCCCGGCGACCGTGGTGCTCACCGGCTACCCCGGTACGGCGCAGGCGCTGGTGGACAAGCTGAACTACCCGCGCACGGCGCAGCAGCTGGCCAAGAACGGGCGGATGCAGCCGATGATCCTGGTGATGCTCCGGCCGACCGTGGCGCCGCCGCGCGACACGGAGTGCGTGGACGTCCCGGGCGGGCCGCAGGCGGAGACGTTCTTCGCCAAGGATCTGCCGGATGCCGTCCTCGCGCACTACAGGGCGGGCAAGCGGCCCGGCAGCTGGGGCATCATCGGCGACTCCACCGGCGGCTACTGCGCGCTGAAGCTCGCCATGCACCACCCGGGCGTCTACGCGGCCGGCGCCGGTCTCTCGCCGTACTACAAGGCGCCCATCGACCCCACGACCGGCGACCTCTTCCAGGGCGACAGGAACCTGCAGAATCGTGCCGACCTGTGGTGGCTTCTCAAGCACCAGCCCGCGCCCGACACCTCGCTGCTCGTCACCAGCAGCAAGATCGGCGAGCACAACTACAAGGACACGCTGAAGTTCATACAGCAGGTGCAGTCCACGAACCTGACCCGGATCTCGTCGATCATCCTGGACAGCGGCGGGCACAACTTCAACACCTGGCGGCGGGAGATCCCGGCGACCCTGCAGTGGCTCAGCGGGCGGCTGACCGACCGCTGAGCCGCCGTGCGGCTGATGCCTCGTGAAGCCTGCGGTGTCGCGGTGTTTTTGCGAGGCAGGGGCCCACGATTCGCCTACGCGCGGTAAGTTTCTGGCCATGCCACGTGGACGCCACCGCCATTCCCCACCTCTGCACCGGGTGTTGCCTCCTTCGGTGATCGCCGGTGTCTCCGTCGTCTGCGCGCTGGGTCCCTGGGTGTTCTCCGAGGCCACGGTGCTGCGCACGCTGGCCGCTGCCGCCGCGGCGACGGCAGTCGTCGGCGCCGTCGTGATGCGCCGCTGGGACACCTCGGCGGGCAAGCAGGTCGCCGACCTCACGCGCGCGCGTGCCAGCGACGAGTGGCGCTTCGAGGAGCGCGTCGCCGAACTGGAGACCGACCTGGAGGAGTCGCGCGAGCTGCGCACCAAGCTGGAGCAGCGGCTGCGTGCCAAGCGCGCGGAGCTGGCCGGGCTGCGCAACGAGCACGCGGCTCTGCTGCGCCGCTACGCCACGGCCGAGACCGAGCGCGCAACCGCCCTGGAAGGGCGCCGACTGCTGGAGATCGAGGCGGCCGAGCCCTCCGGTTCCCTCGCGCTGCCGCCCGCGCGCAGCGCCGAGCCGCAGGCCCCCAAGGCTCTGGAGGCTCCGGAGGCGGCGGAGGAACCGGCCGAGGACCGCCCTGAGCCGGTCGCGGTGTTCTCGCCCGAGGGTTCGCGGCTGTACCTGCGGGCCGCGGCGGCACTGGCCCGGTTCGGCTCCGACGCCCCCGAAGGGCCGGAGCCCACGAAGCCGTCCGGCAAGGCTGTGTCCGCCGGGTCCGAGACGGTGCAGTCGTCCGCAGGGACCGAGTCGGTGCAACCGTCCGCCGAGGCCGTGTCCGCAGGGACCGAGTCGGTGCAACCGTCCACCGAGGCCGCGTCCGCCGGGACCGAGGCGGTGCAGTCGTCCGCAGGGGCCGAGCAGGTGCAACCGTCCGCCGAGGCCGTGTCCGCGCAGCACACTGTGGGGTCCGAGCCGGTGGAGCCCGTTGCCGGGTCCGGGGCCGGGGCTGCGCGGTCCGCGTCCCCGCAGCCCGAGCCCGCTGCCGAAGGATCGGCCGCCGCGGCGGCCGACGGGGTGCAGGACACGTCCGATGCTCCCCGGAGCGAGGACGGGGCCCAGGAGGACGACGCGCAGGGGCAGTCCGAGGCGGCCGACCCGCACGCGCGCGCGGCCGCCGTCCCGACGACGTCGGCCGAGCCCGCGACGGCCACGGGCCGGCAGGGTGCCGGGCACTTCACGGTGCCGACCGCGGTGGCCGTCGTACCGGCCGCGCCCGCGCGCCCGGTGGTCGAGGGCGGCTTCGATTTCTTCGGCACCCAGAAGCAGACGTCGTCCGCCGCGCTGGACACCGTGCAGAACGAGGACCTCGCGGACGTCGTCGGCCAGGAGGCCCTCGCGCTGCACAAGGCCGAGGCCGAGGCCGAGTTCAAGCCGGCCGACCCCGAGTCGAGTGGCGTCGGCCAGGTCATCGACCTGACGGCGCACGACGAGACGGAGCAGATCGACCTCCAGGGGCTGCGCAGCGCGGCTTCCTGACACGGCGCAGGACACCGGGCCCGGTCCACCCGCGAGGGTGGGCCGGGCTCACGCCATCCAGCGGTCCGGGCGGGCGTCCCTGCGGCCGGTCCGGGACCGCTCCGCCTGGGCGCGCAGCAGCCGCGCGGCCTCCTCGGCGTCCCGCAGACGAGCCGTGACGCTCTTGTCGGCACCGGTGTCCACATGGACGTCGGCGAGCCGCCACAGGCGCCCCCAGGGCCCCTGGGTGAGCCGGACGCTCTGCACCTTCGCGTGCGGGACCAGGGCCAGGCGACGGCGCAGCAGGCCGTGCCGCGCGGCGAACACCGTGCCGGTGACCGCGAGGCCGTGCCCGCGCCACCACAGCGGCACACACCACCCGGCCCGCCGCGGCGGCCGCGACAGCGACGCCGGTACGGTCACGCCGGGCAGCACGCGCGCTATGACCGACTCGGCGACCGCGCGCGGGGCGACCGGCACCAGCACCGAGTTGTCGGATCCGGCCACGTCCAGTTCCACCCGCACCCAGCCCCGCCGGCGCCACAGCAGCGGTTCCACGATCCGCACGGTCTGCACCCGCCCCGGCGGCACCGTCTCGTGCGCGCGGTCGAGCAGCCCGTGGTCGATGCGCAGCCCGTCCGGGGACTCGCCCACCGTCCAGTCGTACTCGGCGACGAACCGCCCCGCGCTGCTCGCACCGGCCGTGCCGAGCAGCGGCAGGGCGACGGCGAGGACCGTCCACACGCTGTGGGTGGCGAGCCACAGCACGGGCGGTACGACGAGTGCGGCGGTCAGGGAACCCCAGGTGGCCCCCGTCAGTACCAGGGAGACCGCCAGCTCGCGCGGGGGCACGTGCAGCAGTTCGTGCGCGGGTGCCTCGCCCACTTCGTGCGCCGTTTCGGGCGCGAACCCCGCCGCGCGCGCGAGGAGTTCCGCGCGCAGGGCGCGCGCCTCCCGCTCGCCCAGAAAGGCGAGTTCGTCCTTCTTGTCCGCTCCGACGACGTCGATCCGCAGCTTGGCGACACCCGCCACGCGCGCGAGGAGCGGACGGGTGACGTCGACCGCCTGGATGCGCTCCAGCCGGATGTGCGCGGTGCGCCGGAACAGCAGTCCGGTGCGTATGCGCAGTTCGGTGTCGGTGACCGCGAAGTGCGTGAACCACCAGGACAGGAAGCCGTAGAGACCGGCCGCCGGGACCAGCACGGCGAGCCCGACGAGGAGCATGGCGGAGGTCAGCCGCTGCAGCTGCTCCTGCGCCCCGTTCGGGTCGTGCACGGCCCATCCGGCGAGCACGGTGACCGGCGCCCACGCCCGCCGGAAGGGCGTGACGGGGTGCAGCCGCCGCTCGGCGACGGGCGGTCGCGCCGCTGCGCCGTCGAGGTCCGGGGTCGTCACAGGCCGGCCGATCGGGCCTCGCCCAGCTCCGTGAGCCGGTCGCGCAGCCTCTCCGCCTCGGCCGGGTCCAGCCCCGGGATGGTCGCGTCGGTCGCCGCGGCCGCGGTGTGCAGCTGCACGCTGGCCAGCCCGAAGTAGCGCTCGACGGGCCCCGAGGTGACCTCCACCAGCTGCATCCGCCCGTACGGCACCACGGTCTCCTCGCGCCACAGGACACCCCGGCTGATCAGCAGGTCGTCGGCGCGCTCGGCGTACCGCCAGGAGCGCCAGTTGCGGCCCAGCAGCCGCAGGCCCCACGCCCCGAGGGCCAGGGGGAGCAGCGCGAACGCCGCCCAGGCCGGCCCCGCGAGCAGGCCGGGCAGCAGCCCTGCCACCAGGGCGAGCACGCCCGTCCACACCATCAGCAGCAGCCGGCGCATGCGCAGCAGGCCGGGCGGCAGACCCCGCCACACCGGCCCGTCCCCCGCCACCCCGGTCGTTTCCGGGCTCCCCGTCTCCATGGGCCCAGCGTACGTAGGGGAAACTGGGTCCATGACTGCGACGGAGACCACGGTCGGCATCGGCGGTGCCGCCGAGAGCACCGACATGGTGCTCAACATCGGCCCCCAGCATCCGTCCACGCACGGCGTGCTGCGGCTCAAGCTCGTGCTGGACGGGGAGCGCATCCAGCACGCGGAGCCGGTGATCGGCTACATGCACCGGGGCGCCGAGAAGCTCTTCGAGGCGCGGGACTACCGGCAGATCATCATGCTCGCCAACCGCCACGACTGGCTGTCGGCGTTCTCGAACGAGCTGGGCGTGGTCCTCGCGGTGGAGCGGATGCTCGGCATGGAGGTGCCCGAGCGCGCGGTGTGGACGCGTACCCTGCTCGCCGAGCTGAACCGGGTCCTGAACCACCTGATGTTCCTCGGGTCCTACCCGCTGGAGCTGGGCGGGATCACGCCGGTGTTCTACGCGTTCCGGGAGCGCGAGGTGCTCCAGAACGTCATGGAGGAGGTCTCCGGCGGGCGCATGCACTACATGTTCAACCGCGTCGGCGGCCTCAAGGAGGACCTCCCGGCCGGGTGGGCGGTACGCGCGCGTGCCGCCGTCGCCGCGGTGCGCTCCCGCATGGACGTCTTCGACGACCTGGTGCTCGGCAACGAGATCTTCCGGGGGCGCACGCGGGGCGTGGGGACGCTCGCGCCGGAGACCGTGCACGCCTACGGCGTGAGCGGGCCCATCGCGCGCGCCTCGGGCGTCGACTTCGACCTGCGCCGCGACGAGCCGTACCTGGCCTACGGCGATCTCCAGGACACGCTGAACGTCGTCACCCGCGGCGAGGGCGACTGCCTCGCCCGCTTCGAGTGCCTGCTGGAGCAGACCCACAACGCGCTGGACCTCGCCGACGCCTGCCTGGACCGGCTCGCCGAGCTGCCTCCCGGGCCCATCAACCAGCGGCTGCCCAAGGTGCTCAAGGCACCCGAGGGGCACACGTACGCCTGGACCGAGAACCCGCTCGGCATCAACGGTTACTACCTGGTCAGCAAGGGCGAGAAGACGCCGTACCGGCTGAAGCTGCGCTCGGCGTCGTACAACAACATCCAGGCGCTGACCGAGTTGCTGCCGGGGACGCTGGTGGCGGACATGGTGGCGATCCTGGGGTCGATGTTCTTCGTGGTCGGGGACATCGACAAGTAGGACGCTCCGGGCAGCCGGAAGCGGTGACAGGCAGCCTCAAGCGGTAACAGGCAGCCGGAAGCGGTGACAGGCGGCCGCAAGCGGCACCGGGGAGTCGGAACCCGTGCCGGGCAGTCCCAGGCGCCCCAGGCCGCCTTCCGGGCAGTCCCGGCAGTCCCGGCAGTCCCGGGCTGTCTCACGCAGGCCCGGGCCGCCCCGGGTGGTCCTGGGCGTCCGCCGGGAGCGGGTCCGCGATTCCCACCGGCTGGATCAGCCAGCCGAAGTCGCCGAGGCCGCCGGGGGCGGTGAGTTCGGTGGCCTCGCCGGCGCTTGCGAGGGCCCGTACATAGGCAGAAGGGTCCGTGGAGGCCAGTGCCAGCGGGGGGCGTGCGCCGGTGAGGCCCAGGGCGTGCAGAGCGGCGCGCTGCGTGAGCAGACGCGCGTCGGAGAAAGTGCGAGCCGGACCGGGGGCCGTACGCGCCGCGTCTGAGGCGGTGCGCGCCGCGTCCGACGGGGCGCGCGTCGTACCCGAGGCGGTGCTGCGCGCCGTGTCTGAGGGGCTGTGCGCCGTGTACGCGGCCGCGCAGGCGTCCAGTGCGACGTGCGCCGTGATGTCGCACGACCCGTCCGGTACGGGCGCCGTCTCGCGTCCCTCCCGGAACCCGGTGAGCGTCCCGAACGGCGGGCGCGCGTCCACGGCGTGCGCGTAGTCCACGGCCACCGCGAGCCCCCGCGTCACCCGGCCCACCGCCGCCGCCCACGCGAGGTCTCTTGGCAGCCCGATCTCCGCGCGCAGCCCCTCCTCGGCGGGCAGCGGCCACCACCGCGCCAGCCAGTCCGCCTCCGCGCCCGACACGGGCTCCCCGAGCCGTTCGGTGCCGTCCGCCGCGACGAGCACCAGCCGGGGCACACCGGCGGCATCCACCTCGGCGACGTCCACCGGCACGTTGTCCAGCCACTCGTTGGCGAACAGCAGCCCGGTGATCGCCTGCGGGGGTTCGCTCAGCCAGGCGACCCGGTCGTCCAGGCCCGCGGGACGGTCGGCCAGCTCGACGGCGTACCCGCGCGTGCGGGCGGCCACGTCGGCCGGCAGGGCCGCGAGCACGCCGGTGACCAGCTCGCCGCGGCCGGCGCCCAGGTCCACGAAGTCCAGCGTCGGAGGTCGCCCGAGCGCCTCGTCGACCCGGCACAGCAGCCGGGCGACGGCCTGCGCGAACAGCGGGGACGCGTGCACGGACGTACGGAAGTGCCCGGCAGGGCCCTCGGGCCGCAGGTAGAAGCCGCCCGGCCCGTACAGGGCCTCCTCGGTCGCCGCCCGCCATCCGCGCGGCTCGCCGCTGCTCTCCTCCGTCGCACCATCCGTCACCCGGACAGACTAGGCGCACAGGTGATCACTGCCTCCACCTTGCGGAGTACGCGTCGCGTGCAGGGATCGGCCCTCCGGTTGACCCCTGCACACATCTCATTTCCCTACTCTGGGTTACGTGCAGCGCCTCTATGACTTCCTCCGCAGGCACCCGACGTGGGTCGACACCTTCTGGGCCGTCGTCCTGTTCGGGCTCTCCGGCGTGAGCGTGGTGAGCATCCACGGGGCGCCCGGCCACCACATGCCGATCGGCGCGGGGCTGGCGGTCTCCGCCGTCCTGTGCGTCGTCGTCGCGCTGCGCCGCCGCTTCCCGGAGGCGATGCTGCTGCTGGCCCTCGCAACCGGTCTGCTCCAGCTCGTCCTGGACATCGAGTCGACCGTCGCCGACTTCGCCATGCTGGTGATCACCTACACGGTCGCCATGGTCGGCGCGCGCTGGGCCTCACGGCTGGCGCTCGCGGTGAGCTTCGGCGCGGCGCCCCTGGCGCAGCTGCGCTGGCCGGAGCAGCAGACGAGCTTCGTCGGCCAGGTGGCGCTGGTGGTGTTCCAGACGGTGCCCTTCGCCCTCGCCTGGGTGCTCGGCGACTCCATGCGTACCCGGCGTGCCTACTTCGCCCAGCTGGAGGAGCGTGCCGCCCGGCTGGAGAAGGAACGCGAGGCGCAGGCCAAGGTGGCGGTCGCCGCCGAGCGCGCCCGGATCGCGCGCGAGCTGCACGACGTCGTCGCGCACAACGTGTCCGTGATGGTCGTCCAGGCCGACGGCGCCGCCTATGTCCTGGACGCCGCCCCCGACCAGGCGAAGAAGGCCCTGGAGACGATCTCCTCCACCGGCCGCCAGGCCCTCGCCGAGATGCGCCGCCTGCTGGGCGTCCTGCGCACCGGCGAGCACCAGGAGGGCGGGGAGTACGTCCCCCAGCCGGACGTCGAGCAGATCGACGAGCTGATCGAGCAGTGCCGCAGCTCCGGCCTGCCCGTCGACTTCAAGGTCGAGGGCACCCCGCGCCCGCTGCCCAGCGGGGTGGAGCTGACCGCGTACCGCATCGTGCAGGAGGCGCTCACCAACACCCGCAAGCACGGCGGGCCCAACGCGGGGGCGAGCGTGCGGCTGGTCTACTTCGACGACGGGCTCGGCCTGCTCGTCGAGGACGACGGCAAGGGCGCCCCGCACGAGCTGTACGAGGAGGGCGGCGCCGACGGCCAGGGGCACGGCCTGATCGGCATGCGCGAGCGGGTCGGCATGGTCGGCGGCACCCTGGACGCCGGGCCGCGCCCGGGCGGAGGATTCCGCATCAGCGTGCTGCTCCCGCTCAAACCGGCGCACTGACGCCGTCGTGAGCCCCCTTCGGACACCTGTGACACCCCCGGCCCCGCCCGCCCGAACGAAAGAGACCCGATGACGATCCGCGTGATGCTCGTCGACGACCAGGTGCTGCTGCGCACCGGATTCCGGATGGTGCTCGCCGCCCAGCCGGACATGGAGGTCGTCGCGGAGGCGGGCGACGGCGTCGAGGCGCTCCAGGTGCTGCGCTCCACCGCCGTCGACGTCGTCCTGATGGACGTCCGCATGCCGAAGCTGGACGGCGTGGAGACCACACGGCGGATCTGCTCGGAGGACAACCCCCCGAAGGTGCTGATCCTGACCACCTTCGACCTGGACGAGTACGCCTTCTCGGGGCTGAAGGCGGGGGCCTCCGGCTTCATGCTCAAGGACGTGCCGCCCGGTGAGCTGCTGGCGGCCATCCGCGCCGTGCACAGCGGAGACGCGGTCGTGGCTCCCTCCACCACCCGGCGTCTGCTGGACCGGTTCGCGCCGATGCTGCCCTCCGGCACCAAGGAGCCCCAGCACAAGGAGCTGGAGCGGCTCACCGACCGGGAGCGCGAGGTCATGGTGCTGGTCGCGCAGGGCCTGTCCAACGGGGAGATCGCGGCCCGGCTGGTGCTGTCCGAGGCCACCGTGAAGACCCACGTGGGCCGCATCCTGACCAAGCTCGGCCTCAGGGACCGGGTGCAGGTGGTGGTGCTGGCCTACGAGACCGGGCTGGTGCGGGCGGGCGGCCACGGCTGACGGCTGCCGGAGGATTCCCTTCGGGATGGTGACGGCTGCCGGAGGATTCCCTTCGGGATGGTGACGGCTGCCGGAGGATTCCCTTCGGGAAGGCGCGGCTACCGGAGGATTCCCTCCAGGAAGTCGCTGCCGAGCCGGGCGACGACGGTGACGTCCAGCTGGTGCAGTACGTACCGCCCGCGGCGGCGGGTGGTGAGCAGCCCCGCCTTCTTCAGCACGCCCAGGTGCCGGGATATCTCGGGGGCCGTCATCCCGTGGATCTGAGCCAGCTCGCTGGTGGTGTACGCGCTGCGCGCAAGGTGGCGGCACATCCGCATGCGCACCGGGTGGGACAGGGCTGTCATCCGCAGGCCGAGCTGCTCCACCGAGGGCGGGGCCGCCAGTTCGGGTGAGCCGACCGGGTAGTGCAGCACCGGCTGCCAGCCGTACCGGTGCAGGACGCTCAGATGCGGCCAGCCCAGGCTGGTCGGGACGAGCAGGAGACCGCCGTCCGCGGTGGCCGAGTGGCCGCTGCCCAGCTTGTCGACGGTGATCAGGGCGGCCTCTTCGTCGAGCGCGACCGTGGGGGACACCGCGGCCAGCGCTTCCGCCAGGCCCCTGCGCCGCAGGAGTTCCGTCTTGTGGCGGGCGTCCGCCGCGAGCTGGTGGCGCAGCCTGGACCAGGTCTCCGCGAAGAACGCCTCGTCGCAGTCCTGCACGAACTGGCGCAGCCAGGACCGGATCCTCGGCGGATCGGTCAGCAGCCGCTCGGTGAACCGCACCTGCCGGGGCCCGCGCGAGGCGGCCAGCTCCAGCGCCCGCCGGCGCACCGTGGCGTCGGAGAGCGCGGAGGGGCCGCGCGAGCAGTAGGGCGCCGCGCAGGTGAACTCCATGGCCGCGTCGACAAACTGTTCGTCCGTCAGTTTGTCCAGGAGGTCCAGGTCCTCGGCGAGGGTGGCACCGGGCAGCGCGCTCCGGCCCTCGATGCCGGCGAACGGCAGGAACAGGTCCGAGAAGGTCGAGCGCCACAGGAAGTCCGCCTCGCACATCCGGTCGGCCAGGTGCGAGTCCAGCCGGGCCGTCACGCCGGTCACCCAGCCCTGCAGGCCCGGATGATGGCCCGGCTCCGACAGCGCGTGCAGCGCCATGCCCAGCTCGCCCAACGGCGAGGGGACGACGGCGACCCTCTCCGCGGGCAGCCCCGTGATGTCGATGCGCACGCTCATGAACCCATGGTGCCCGGCACCACCGACAACCGGATCCTCGATTGACGGCGGACGTCAATCGACGCGACTTTCCCGTCCCGACCGGCGCAACCTGGGGCCACCGGGGCAGCCGCGGAGCCCGATCAGCCACCGGTACGGCCGGTGATCATTCACGTCCCGAGAAGGCGATCCGCCATGAGCGTCACCCAGCAGTACCTCCTCGACACCCACCGCGCCCGTCTGCACGGTGAGCCCGAACCGCCCGCGCCGGGCCGTCACGACCTCGCCGTGGTGCGCGAGCTGCGCGACCGCCGGCGCTTCCGGGCCGTGGTCGCCGAGCGCCCGGCGCGCGGGCGGCTGCTCCGGGCCCTGCGGCGCAGGCTGCGCCCGCGCGCCCTCGGCTAGGCCGCGGCTAGGCCACGGACAGGCACGGCTAGGCCCTGTCCGGCAGACGGTCCACGAAGTCCCGTACGGCCGCGCGGACGTCGTCGGCCGTCCACTCCAGGCCCGCGGCACGGACGACGACCTCCGTGGACGCGATGCCGGGCCCTGCGGCGTCCCAGTGGTTCGCGAAGAGCATGACCGAGGTCTCCTCGGCCTGGCGCACGGCCGCCTCGGCGACCACGTCCGGCTCGTACGGCAGCCAGACCTGGAACTCGTGGGTGTGCGGCTGCTCCGGGTGGACGCGTGCCCAGGGCACCCCCGCCGCCGCGAAGCCCTCGCGCAGCGCGGCGGCCACCACGCGCGCGTGACATACGTACTCGGGCAGCCGGGGCAGCTCGCGTTCGAGGCCGATGAGCGCGGACAGGGCGGTCGGGAACTGCTGGAAGACCATGCCGCCGTACCGGTGCCGCCAGGTCTTCGACTCCTCCACCAGCGTCCTCGGGCCGGCGAGCGCTGCGCCGCCGAAGCCGCCGAGGGACTTGTAGAACGAGACGTAGACGCTGTCGGCCAGACCGGCGATCTCCTCCAGGGGACGCCCGAAATGGTCCGTGCACTCCCACAGGCGTGCGCCGTCGAAGTGCACCACCGCGTCGCGCTCCCGCGCCGCCTCGACGACCTCGGTCAGCTCCTCCCAGGTGGGCAGCACGAAACCGGCGTCCCTGAGGGGCAGTTCCAGCATCAGCGCCCCGAAGGGCTCGTCGAAGTCGCGGATCTCCGCGGCCGTGGGCAGCCGGGGTTCGCTGGTCACATGGATCGGGCGCAGGCCGCTGACCTGGCTGAACGCATGCCGCTCGTGCATCACGGGGTGGGCCAGGGCATGCAGGGCCACCGCCGGGTCGCCGGTGCGGGCCGCCCAGCAGCGCAGGGCCACCTGCTGGGCCATCGTGCCCGTCGGGAAGAACGCGGCGGCCTCCGTGCCGAGCAGCGCGGCGACCCGCTCCTCCAGGGCGGCCACGATCCGGTTGCCGTAGACGTCGGCGGGCTCGTCCAGGTCGTACACCTCCGCCCCCGCCTCCGTCAGATACGAGAGACGTTCGCGGATCGTGGACCCCCAGCCCGCACGGGACAGCGTGCGCCGCGCCTGCCGGTGGGCGGCCGCGCGCCGCTCCCGCAGCCGCTCCTGTGCCGATCGTTCCTCGCCCTGCTCACTGCCCTGCCCAGCCGTGTCCGTCATGCCGTGGATCATGCCGTGCCGGACCGGCGGGGGCACCGGGATTTCCGTGCGGCGGCCGGGTTCCGAAGACGTGGGGTAACCCACAGCCTGTGGACGACCCATTGGCGTCGGACCGGATAGCGTTAACATGACGAGAAATCGTCCGGTACCCAGAGCGGACTGGAACGGGAAGGCCGCCGTCGCGTGAGTACAGTCCACCAGCCAGACCTCAAGGACCGCCCCGCGCGGCTCACCGTCGGCGTCGTCGGCGCCGGCCGCGTGGGCCCCGCACTGGCCGCGTCCCTGCAGCTCGCCGGTCATCGCCCGGTGGCCGTCTCCGGAGTCTCCGACGCCTCCCGCAGGCGCGCCGAGACGATGCTCCCCGGCGTTCCGCTGGTGCCGCCGGCCGAGGTCCTCGAACGCGCCGACCTCGTCCTGCTCACCGTCCCGGACGACGCCCTGCCCGGCCTGGTCGCCGGCCTCGCCGAGACCGGCGCCGTGCGGCCGGGACAGCTGCTCGTGCACACCTCCGGGCGGTACGGCGCGAAGGTGCTCGACCCCGCCCTGCGCGCGGGCGCGCTGCCGCTGGCCCTGCACCCGGCGATGACCTTCACCGGCACCCCCGTGGACGTCCAGCGCCTGGCGGGCTGCTCCTTCGGCGTCACCGCGCCCGAGGAACTGCGGCTGGCGGCCGAGGCCCTGGTCATCGAGATGGGCGGCGAGCCCGAGTGGATCAGCGAGGAGAACCGCCCGCTGTACCACGCGGCCCTCGCCCTCGGCGCCAACCATCTGGTGACCCTGGTCGCCCAGTCCATGGAGCTGCTGCGCACGGCCGGCGTCGAGGCCCCCGACCGGATGCTGGGCCCGCTGCTCGGCGCCGCCCTGGACAACGCCCTGCGCTCCGGGGACGCGGCGCTCACCGGCCCCGTCGCGCGCGGGGACGCCGGCACGGTCGCCGCACACGTCACACAGCTGCGGAAGCACGCCCCGCAGACCGTCGCGGGCTACCTGGCGATGGCCCGCGCGACCGCCGACCGGGCCCTCGCCCACGGCCTGCTGAAGCCGGAACTCGCCGAGGACCTGCTCGGCGTGCTGGCCGACGGATCCAACCCCACCAACGGCACCAACGGCACCAACGGCACCGAGGGGAACGCCTGATGACCACCGCCCTGCTGAGCACCGCCGACGAGCTGCACGCGCGCGTGCGCACCGGCCGCCGCGCCGTCGTGATGACCATGGGCGCCCTGCACGAGGGCCACGCCACGCTGATCCGCACCGCGCGCGAGATCGCCGGCCCGGGCGGCGAGGTCGTCGTCACCGTCTTCGTCAATCCGCTCCAGTTCGGCGCGGGCGAGGACCTCGACCGCTACCCGCGCACCCTCGAAGCCGACCTGAAGCTCGCCGAGCAGGCGGGCGCCGACGCCGTGTTCGCGCCCTCCGCCGACGAGGTGTACCCGGGCGGCGAACCCCAGGTGCGCATCTCCGCGGGCCCCATGGGCGAGCGCCTGGAAGGCGCCTCGCGGCCCGGTCACTTCGACGGCGTGCTCACCGTCGTCGCCAAGCTGCTCCACCTCACCCGCCCCGACGCGGCCCTGTTCGGCCAGAAGGACGCCCAGCAGCTGGCCCTGATCCGGCGCATGGTGCGGGACCTGAACTTCGGCGTCGAGATCGTCGCCGTGCCCACCGTGCGCGAGGAGGACGGGCTCGCCCTGTCCAGCCGCAACCGCTACCTCTCGCCCGACGAGCGCCGTACCGCGCTCGCCCTGTCCCGCGCCCTGTTCGCCGGCCGCGACCGGCACGCCGCGCAGGAGGCGCTGCGCGCGCGGGCCCTCGAAGTGCCCTCCACGCACGCGCGTGCCGAGGCGCTGAGCGCCATAGGGGAGTCCCGCGCGGCGGCCGACGCGCACGCCGTGGCCACGGTCGCGCCCGGCGGCCCGGCGGCCGTCCGCGCGGCCGCCAGCCAGGCCCGGGACGAGGGCGCCCGCCGCGACCCCCCCCTCCCGCTCGCCAACCTCGCCCTGGGGGACCCGTCCGACTGCACCGAGATCTGC
>NZ_JBFAET010000038.1:0-62866 GCF_040642095.1 Streptomyces sp. NPDC020362 | reverse complement strand
GAGTTCGGCGAGCCGGCCGGCCGGGCAGCCGGTACGCCAGGAGGCGAGGCGTGCGGCCAGCTCGCGGTCCTTGCCGAGCCGGGCGGCGAGGGCGCGGATCTCCTCGTCGCGCTCGGTGGCCCGAGCGCGCAGCGCCTGCCGCTCCTCGTCGGCCGCGTGTTCGTCGTGCATGGCCGGGTTCGGCGGGACCAGGAAGACGTCACCGGGGGTCGCGTCCGGGGCCGGGGTGGGGGCGAGCAGCGCGGCGGCCGTGCCGACGGCCACGGCGGAGCGCGGCAGCAGGGCGGCGTCACCGAGAGCCTCGCGGGCCCGTGCGTGCGTGTCCGGGTCGGTGATGATCACGCCGTCGACCAGTTCGGGCCGGGCGGCGAGCACGCGCGCGTGGTCGGCCGGGTCGACGGCCTGGGCGAGGTAGCGCCAGCCGGGCAGGGCGGGAATGCCGTGCTCGCCGAGGAACTCGACGGTGGCCAGCACGTCCGGGCCGGGCGGCAGCAGTCCGCCGTCACCGAGGGCGCCGAGGATGCGGGCGTCGTCGGCGGCGGCGGTGCGCAGGTCGAAGAGGTGCCGTTCGGCGGTCGACACGGCGTCGTCGAGCAGTGCGCGCAGCTCGTCGGCGAAGCGGTCGAGTTCCTCGGGGGTCAGGGCGCCTTCGGCCGGACGGGCCGCGCCGGACGCGTCGGCGTCCGCGGTCCCGGCGTGCGCTCCCGAGGCTCCCCGGCCGTCGGCCGCCGGGCCGGTGCGGTCCTCCGGCGCGTCGTCGGCTCCCGACCGGGGTGCGGGCACACCGGCCCGCCCCGCCGCGAAGGCACCCGGCAGGCTCAGCAGTTCGGCGAGCCGTTCCTCCGTCGCAAGGGCCTCGGCGAGGCGCTGCTCGGCCTCGTGGGCCCGCACGGACGCGGTCGCCGCGTCCGCCGCGCGGGCTGCGGTCAGCTCCGCGCGGGACTCGGCCGAGGCCGCCTCGCGCGCGTGCTCGGTCGCCCTGTGGGCGGCGTCCCGGGCCGCGTCCCAGGCGGCCACGGCGGTCTTCTCGGCGTCGCTCGCCGCGAGCGCGGCGCGGGCCGGGTCGGCGTCCGGGGCGCTGTCGTCGAGCCAGCCCGCGCGGACCGCCTCGGCGGTCTCCTGCTCGACCTCGGCGAGGCGCTGGCGCAGGTGACCGGCCTCGCTGCGGGCGCGCTGCGCCTCGGTGGCGGCGGCGGTGGAGTCCCGGTAGGCGCTGTCGCTGACCTCCTGGAGGGCCGAGGAGCGCTCCTCCTCCTCGTTGGCGAGGGCCTCGGCGCTCCCGGCGGCCGCGTGCAGGGCCCGGACGAGGTCCACTGCGGCCTTGGCACGGGCGGCGAGCGCGGGCGCCGCGTCCCGCTCGGCCTCCTGGATGACGGCGGACACGCGCGCGACGCGGTCGGCGGCGGCACGGTGGCGCAGCACGGCCTCGGCGGCCTGCCAGGCCGAGTGCAGGGTGCGCGCGTCCGCCAGCTCGCGCTTCTGTGCGGCGGCGGACTTCTCGGCGGCGGCGAGCGCCAGGGAGGCGTGCCGGTAGGCGAGTTCGGCGGCGATCAGGGCGCTGCGCTCCCGCGCTCCCTCGGAGTGCGTGACCGCGTAGGCGGCGGCCGTGACGCGCTGCGCGAGGTCGGCGGCCCGCACCCGCTCCCGCACGGCCCGCGCGGACAGCCGCCGGGCCAGCGTGCGGGTGCGGCGCTCGGCACCGGCGTGGACGTCACGCGCACGCGCACGCGCCTCGGCGGCCTCGACGATCCGGCCGAGCAGGTCGACCGAGCCCGCGGTGAAGTCCCGTTCGGCGATCAGCTCGGCGCGCCGGCCGAGCTTGTTGCCGAAACCGCTGACCAGGTCGGCGAGACCGTCGGTGTCACGGGTGTCGGTGACGGCGCGCAGCAGCAGATCGGTGAAGTCGGAGTCCTTCTTGACCGCGAAGAGACCGGCCGCCTCACCCTCGTCGGCGTTCATCTCCCGCTGGTAGCGGAAGAGTTCGGGGTCGAGGCCGAGGTCGCCGAGGTGCTCGATCCAGCGGTCGTGGATCTCCTCCCAGTGCACCTCCAGGTGCGGATAGGCCTTGCCCGCCTCCATGAGCGCGTCGCGGAAGCCCTTCATGGTGCGGCGGCGTCCCTGGGCGCCCGAGGCGCCCTCGACCGGCGGCCGTACGGCGGTGGACTCGGCGACCGGCAGGTTGTCCAGGCTGAGACCGGGGCCGGGCCGGAAGGAGTACCAGGCCTCGGCGAACTTGCGGGGGTCGTTGGAGACCTGGCGCCCGCGCCACTCGCTGACCTTGCCGACGACGACGCACTCGCCGGTCTGCACGTGCTGCCACTCCAGCGCCACGTGCCCGCAGTCGTCGGCGAGCAGGAACTTGCGCAGCACGCCGGAGCTGGCGCCGCCGAGCGTGTTGCGGTGGCCCGGCAGCATCACCGAGAAGATCAGCTTCAGCAGTACGGACTTGCCGCCGCCGTTCTCCAGGAACAGCACGCCCGCGGGCGCGGGGCGGCGCGGCGGGCCGGTCGGCTCCTCCTCGAAGAACTCCGCCTGTGTGGGCGCGGGGTCGGGCACGGGCTCGCCCACGCCCCGCAGGTCAAGCACGGTGTCGGCGTAGCGCGCACCGGCGGGCCCGATGGAGTAGAGGCGGACCCGGGACAGCTCGTACATGGCGGACTCTCGTCAGTCTTCTGGCAGATCAGGGAGGGTTTCAGGGGTGCGACGGCGCGTGGAAGGGCAGTCCGGCGTCGGCCACCAGGTCCAGGTCGTCACTCTCCTCGGCGGGCAGCAGGCTGGCCGTGCCGTCGGTGACCGGGACGACGCCCAGTTCCAGCAGTTCGGCCAGCGCTGCGCTGCCGGCCATGTCGCGCACCTGGAGCTGGTAGCGCGCCGTGGTGCGGTAGGTGCCGCCGTGGTCGTCCCCGGTGCGCTGCAGGAACCCCGAGTCGGTGAGGAAGGAGACGGCCTTGGCCACGATGCCCGTGGTGGAGGCGGCCGGCCTGCGCGCGTCCTTGGTGGCGCCGGTCGCGCTGCGTCTGGCCCAGATCCGCCAGGCTGCCTCCAGGCCGGGCGCGTCGGTCGCCGGGTCGGTGTTCTCGCCCTGCTCCTCGGCGCGCTCCTCCAGGCGGCGGCAGGCCTGCCGGACGAAGGCGTCGACCCCGTTGACGGTGACCCGGCCGATGTAGGAGTCGTCGGCCAGGTCCTCGGGGCGCGGGAACGCCAGTGCGGCGACGGCGAGATGGGCCAGCCCGTGCAGGAACCGGTCCCCGGAGTCGGCGGCGGTGCGACGCGCGTAGTCGCCCATACGCACGGCGAACACCGAGTCCTCGGCAGCCGTGACGGCCATCCCCGCGCGCGGGGAAACCTCCAGTACGACGAGTCCGAGACCGGCGGCGACGGCGTCCGCGAGCCGCGCGAACGCCGGGTCGTCGCGGTAGCGGCGGAGCAGCTCGGTGTACTCCTGGTCGCGCGCGGGCTGCAGCTTGGGCTGCAGCCCGAAGGCGACGAGCCGCGCCGCGTCGGCGGCGTCGGCGGGGGTGACGGCGGCGGCCGCCGGCACGGCGGGGGTCTCCGCCTCACTCCACTCGACGTGCTCGCTCACGACTGCGACTCCTCGGTCTTGAAAACAGGGCTGGGGGAAGGCGCCCCGAAAGGGGCGCGGGGCCACATGCATCTGCGGCTCCGCCGCGGGGCGCGATCAGCCACAACGGATCCGCACAAGCCCACCGGCGGAGCCATCACGCCGCCTCCGTCCGGTCCGCCGCCATCCCCACCGCGTCCAGCAACGCGGTCCCCACGATCAGGT
The DNA here is from genome assembly GCF_040642095.1 of Streptomyces sp. NPDC020362. Classification (NCBI taxonomy): domain Bacteria; kingdom Bacillati; phylum Actinomycetota; class Actinomycetes; order Kitasatosporales; family Streptomycetaceae; genus Streptomyces; species Streptomyces sp. NPDC020362. Next base: position 59,079 of record NZ_JBFAET010000038.1, on the reverse strand, counting down.
CGGCCCCGCCGAACTCGGGATCCTCCAGCTCGGTCCCGTCGTCCACGGCGAACAGCAGCTTCTCCTCGCCCTGCCGATACGCTGTGCCGACCGCCGGGCTGGCCGCGTGCACGGCCAACAGCGCGACCAGGTAGGGAAGATCGGGATCCTGCTTGCGCGCCTCCGCCAGCAGGCCGGACAGCCGCCGCGGCGCGTCGGCCGGAAGATCCAGCAGCTCCATCGCCGCAGCCAGCTGCTCCTCGCTGAACCGGCTGTCGTCGGGCGTCGCGATCAGGTCGGGCTCGGGCATCTCCGCGCCCAGGTGCTCCCGCTCCACCGGCGGCGTCAGCAGTATGTCGACGAGGTCGCCCACCCGCACGGACACCGGCGTGCGCAGCCCCGTTCCGTTCGCGAAGAACGCGTCCGTCACCCGGATCGCCTGCTCCAGCGGCAGCGGCAGCACCGGCGCGACCAGGTGGCCGTAGAGGTCCGTCCCGGAGGTGGTCATGGGCGTGGCGAAGGCTTGCCGGTCCTGTTCGGCGCGGAACAGGGGGCCCGCCTCCAGCAGGCGCGACTGGAGCTGGGTGTGCCGCCGGATGCAGTCCTTGACGATGTCGACCAGCTCTGCCGCGCGGCGCTTGTGCTCGGGCTCCTCGGTCTCGTCGCGGGCCTTGCGGATGTTGGTGAGGATCGCGTTCTCGTGCCGGTAGCGGTCGGCCACGTGGTCCAGGGCCTCGGTGATCATGTCGGGCACGGTGTTGAGCCAGTCCACCGCGCGGACGTTGCGCCGGGTGGCGTCCAGGGCGCGGCGCAGGGTCTCCGAGTACTGGACGGTGCGGTAGCGGGCCTGCTCCGCGGCGAGCTGGGCGTCGGCGAGGCGGCCCCGGCTGATCAGCACCTCCAGCTTGACCTCGGCGGCGATCTGGGCACTGGTGACGTCCGTGTCCAGGGCGCCGACCAGGACGTTGACCGCTTCGTCGGTGGTGCGGAGGTAGACCGTGCCGCCGGGGCCGGGGACCTCCTCGATCAGCTTGAAGTCGTAGTCACGGCGGACGTAGGTGCCGTCCGGCGCGAAGGTGCCGTACACGGCACGGAAGCCGCGGTCCACGCTGCCGACGTTGATCAGGTTCTCCAGGACCCAGCGGGCCACGCGCTCGTGCTCGGCGGTGGGCCGGTGCGGGGCCTGGGCGGCGATGCGCGGGACGAGGCGGGCCACGATCTGCTCGTGGTCGGCGCCCGTGTCGAAGTCCATGTTCAGCGTGACCAGGTCGATGGCGGCCAGGGCCACCTCGGCCATGCCGTACACCGAGTACTCGCCGGCCAGATTCGCCTTGCGCGCGTCGAGGTCGTGCAGCGGCGCGGTGCAGGCGAGCGCGCGCAGCCGACGTGCCAGCCCCTCGTCGGCGGCCGGCCCCGGTGCTGGGCGCGGCCCCGCGCTGAGCTGGGGCGGAACACGGTCCGTCGATGCAGGCGAAGTCACGGTGCACAGACTAGGTCCTCGGTCTGACAACAACCCAAACGACGCAGAAGCGACGGCCGTCACACAGGCTCAGGAGGCGGCGGTGCCGTACTCGCCGACGGGGCCCACAGGGCCCCGCGCCCTCCCGGCCGACAGGGCTCACAAGGCCCCGTGCCCTCCGTGCCGACAGGGCTCAAGGGGCGCCCGCGCCCTCCGTGCCGACGACGCCCAGGCGCCAAGGCGCCCAGGCCGACGACACTCAAGACGCGCCCGGGCTGTCCCCGCCGACGACACTCAAGAGGCGCCCGCACCGTCCTCGCCGACCCTCCGCCGGTACACCTCGACGACTCGTTCCAGCGAGTCCGCGAGGTAGGTCTCCAGCAGCCGCTCCGCCCCACTCCGGTCCCCGGCCTGCAGTGCGTGGAGAATCTGGCGGTTGCGGGTGAGGTACGGCTCGTGCAGACGGCGCGGATCGTCCACGACGTGGAAGGCGAGCCGCAGCTCGGCGAAGACGCTGCGCATCAGCTCGTCGGTGCGTTCGCTGCCGGCCAGCGCGACCAGTTCCCGGTGGAAGTGGATATTGGCCGTACCCAGTGCTTTCCAGTCGTTCTCATGGGTGGCCAGCTGCCCCTCGGTGACCGCGGCGGCGAGGCCGCCGAGGGCGTAGGGCGGCTCGCCCAGGCCGCGGACGACGGCGCACTCGACCAGGGTGCGGGTGCGGTAGATGTCCTCGACGTCCTCCACGGTCAGGACCCGCACGAAGACGCCGCGGTTGAGCTCGTGGACGAGCAGGCGCTCGTGGGTGAGCAGCCGGAACGCCTCGCGCAGGGTGTTGCGGGAGACCCCGAGCGCGCCGCCGATGGCGTCCTCGGACAGCCGGGTGCCTGGCGGGAAGTACCCCTCGGCGATGCGGCTCCTGAGGATGTCGGAGACCCGTTCGGCGGTGCTGGTGCGCCCGAGGAGAGCGCGGTCGTCGGCCAGTCCCGTCAGCTGCTCTGCCATGCCCGGAATTCAATCGCAGACCCGGGAACGAAACAACGCAGGTATTGAGGGATCGTTGAACGATCCTCTACGGTGCTCCGCACGGCACGACTTCCGCACGGCACTGCTCAGTTCTCCGCACCCTCCGTCCCCGTCTCTGCGAGGTGCCCATGAGCACGACTCCTCCGCCACGCTCCACGGCCTCCGGCACACGACCGACGCACGACGAACGCGCCGCCGAGGACGGCGCGTTCGGCTGGCTGCGCGCCCTCGGCCCGGACGGCCGCCGCGCCTTCGCCGGTGCTTTCGGCGGATATGCCCTGGATTCCTACGACTACTTCACGCTGCCGCTGAGCATGGTGGCGCTCGCGGCGTACTTCGGCCTGGACAGCGGCCAGACCGGTCTGTTCACCACCGTCACGCTGGTGGTCTCCGCGGTCGGCGGTGCCGCGGCGGGCGTGGTGGCGGACCGGGTGGGCCGGGTGCGGGCGCTGATGATCACGGTGGTCACCTACGCCGTCTTCACCGTGGCCTGCGGCTTCGCGCCGAACTACGAGACGCTGCTGGTCTTCCGTGCCCTGCAGGGCCTCGGCTTCGGCGGCGAGTGGGCGGTCGGGGCGATCCTCGTCGCCGAGTACGCGAGCGCCCGGCACCGGGGCCGCACCCTCGGCGCGATCCAGAGTTCCTGGGCGGTCGGCTGGGCGCTGGCCGCGATCGTCTACACGGTGGTCTTCTCCTTCGCCGGCGACGACCTGGCCTGGCGCATCATGTTCTGGACCGGCGCCCTGCCCGCGCTCCTCGTGGTGTGGCTGCGCCGCCGGGTGCACGACGCGCCCGAGGCGACGGCGGTCCGCGAACAGAGCCCGCAGCGCGGCTCGTTCAGGGCGATCTTCCGCCCTGCCCGGGACGGCGATCCGGGCCTGCTGCGTACGACGGTCTTCGCCGGGCTGCTGTCCACGGGCGTGCAGGGCGGCTACTACACGCTGGCGACCTGGGTGCCGACGTACCTGAAGACCGAGCGCGGACTGTCCGTCGTCGGCACCGGCGGCTACCTGACCTTCCTGATCTCCGGCGCCTTCCTCGGCTACCTGACCGGCGGCTACCTGACCGACCGGCTGGGCCGACGCCGCACCATCTGGCTGTTCGCGCTGCTCTCGGCGGTCTGCGTCCTGGCCTATGCGAACATCCCGCAGGGCGCCAACACCCTGCTGCTGGTGCTCGGTTTCCCACTCGGCTTCTGCATGTCGGCGATCTTCAGCGGCTTCGGCTCCTACCTGAGCGAGCTGTACCCGACGGAGGTGCGCGGCACCGGGCAGGGCTTCACGTACAACACGGGCCGCGCGGTGGGTGCGGTCTTCCCGACCCTGGTGGGCTTCCTGGCCGACGGCTGGGGTGTGGGCGGCGCGCTGGTCTTCGGTGCGATCGGCTACGGGCTCGCGGCGCTGGCACTGCTCGGGCTGCCGGAGACACGCGGGAAGGAGCTGGCGTGATGCGGGCGGACCGCAGCGGTGACCGGCCCGTGGCCCTCGTCGACGCGCACGCGCGCGCGTGGCGGCCGCAATCCGCGCGGGCCCGCTTCCGGGAGGGCCTGGCGGGCCCCACGGCGGGTGTCGCGGCGGGCCACACGCAGGCGAACCTGATCTCGGTGCCGGCCGACTGGGCCTACGACATGCTGCTGTTCTGCCAGCGCAACCCGAAGCCCTGTCCGGTGCTCGACGTCACGGACGCCGGTTCGCCCACGACGGTACTCGCGGACGGCGCCGACCTGCGCACCGACCTGCCCCGCTACCGGGTGTGGCAGGACGGCGAGATGGTCGGGGAACCCACGGACGTACGGGCGCACTGGCGGGACGACCTGGTGTCGTTCCTGCTCGGGTGCAGCTTCACCTTCGAGTGGGCCCTGGCAGGCGCGGGCGTCCCGATCCGGCACCTGGACCAGGGCCGCAACGTGCCGATGTACACGACCGACCGAGCATGCCGCCCGGCGGGCCGGCTGCGCGGACCGATGGTGGTGTCGATGCGCCCGGTGCCGCCCGAGCACCTGCGGGCCGCGATCCGGGAGAGCAGCCTGCTGCCGGCCGTGCACGGCGGTCCGGTGCACCACGGCGATCCCGGGGTCCTCGGGGTCGAGGACCTCGGCCGGCCCGACTTCGGCGATCCGGTGGATGCCGCACCCGGCGACATCCCGGTGTTCTGGGCGTGCGGGGTGACCCCGCAGGCGGCGGTGATGGCCTCCCGGCCGCCGTTCGCCATCACCCACGCCCCGGGCCAGATGTTCCTGACCGACGCCCGCGACGAGCAGTACCGGATCGCCGGCGTCGACTGACGGCGAGCGGTGCACCCGACACGAGGACCGGAGACACGGAAAACCATGACTGCGATCGATCTGAACGCCGATCTCGGCGAGGGCTTCGGCCGCTGGCGGCTGACCGACGACGAACAGCTGCTGTCCGTCGTCACCAGCGCCAACGTGGCCTGCGGATTCCATGCCGGGGACGCGGCCACCATGCGCCGGGTGTGCGAGCTGGCCGCCGAGCAAGGGGTGACGATCGGCGCGCAGGTCTCCTACCGGGACCTCGCCGGGTTCGGGCGGCGCGCGATGGACGTGCCGCCCGCCGAACTGACGGCCGAAGTGGCCTACCAGATCGGCGCCCTGGAGGTGTTCGCCCGCGCGGCCGGCGCGCGCGTGGCGTACGTCAAGCCGCACGGCGCCCTCTACAACCGGGTGGTGCGCGACGAGGAGCAGGCGCGCGCGGTGGTCGACGGCGTGCTCCTGGCGGACGCCTCGCTGCCGGTGCTGGGCCTGCCCGGCTCACGCCTGCTGGCGCTGGCCGGGAAGGCGGGCCTGCCCGCCGTCACCGAGGCGTTCGCCGACCGCGCCTACACCGACGGGGGCACCCTGGTGCCGCGTGGCCGGGACGGCGCCGTGGTGACCGACCCGGACGCGGTCGTGGAGCGCTCGGTGAGCCTCGCACGTTTCGGCGCGGTGATCGCGCACTCCGGCGCGCGCATCCCGATGCGCGCCCGCTCGCTGTGTCTGCACGGCGACACGCCCGGCGCGGTGGAACTGGCCCGCCGGGTGCGCGAGCAGCTGGTGGCGGCAGGTGTGCGGGTGGAGGCCTTCGCATGAGGGCGCTGCCCGTCGGCGAGGACGCGCTGCTCGTGGAGGTCTCCTCGGGTGCGCAGGCGCAGGCCCTGCACGAGGGGCTGCTGCGCCTGCGCGCCGAGGGCTCGCTGACCGTCCGCGAGATCGTTCCGGCGGCGCGCACCGTCCTGCTCGACGGCCTGGACGACCCGGTCCGCTGGGCATCCGAACTGACCTCGTCCTACACGCCTCCCGCTCCCCCGCGCGTGCGTGAGCTGATCGAGCTGCCCGTGCGCTACGACGGTCCGGACCTCGCCGAGGTCGCAGCCCACTGGCGGATGTCCGAGCGCGAGGTGGCCCGGATCCACGCGGGCACCGAGTTCACGGTGGCCTTCTGCGGGTTCGCGCCGGGCTTCGGCTACCTCACCGGACTGCCCGCCCGGTACGACGTCCCGCGCCGGGCCACTCCGCGCACGGCCGTCCCGGCCGGTGCCGTGGCGCTGGCGGGGCCGTACACGGGCGTGTACCCGCGTTCCTCACCGGGCGGCTGGCAGCTGATCGGCACGACGGAGGCAGTGCTGTGGGACCACGCGCGCGTACCGGCCGCGCTGCTCTCCCCGGGCACACGCGTGCGCTTCACACCGATGGAGGGTGCATGACGAACCGGCCGTGCTCGCTGCGCGTTCCCGTGGAGGACGCATGACCGACCGTGCGCTCGTCGTCGTGCGGGCCGGGGCGCTGACCACCGTGCAGGACCACGGACGGCCCGGGTACGCGCACCTCGGTGTACCCCGCTCCGGAGCGCTCGACCCGCACACGGCCGCCCTGGTCAACCGGCTGGCCGGCAATCCGCCGGACGCGGCCGTTCTGGAAACCACGCTCAACGGCTGTGCGCTGCGCCCCCGTTCGAGGGTGACGGTGGCGGTCGGGGGCGCGCCGTGCCCGGTGACGGTGGGCGGCCGCCCGGCGGCGTGGGGCGCCCCGGTGGTCGTACCCGCCGGTGAGCTGCTGGAGGTGGGAAAGGCCGCGGCCGGCGTGCGCAGCTACGTGGCCGTCTGCGGCGGCATCGCCGTGGAGCCGGTCCTCGGCAGCCGTGCCACCGACCTGCTGTCCGGCCTCGGCCCGGCGCCGCTGGCGGACGGCACGGTGCTGCCGCTCGGCGCCCCGGCGGGCCCGCCCGCGCGCGTGGACGTCGTCCCGCAGCCGCGGCCGCCGGCCGAGCTGGTGCTCCGGGTGGCCCTGGGGCCGCGGGACGACTGGTTCACGGCGCGCGCGGTCCGGGACCTCACCACGCGCGCGTACCGGGTGTCCTCGGCGAGCAACCGTATCGGCCTGCGCACGGAGGGCCCCGCGCTCGAACGGGCCCGGCCCGGTGAACTGCCGAGCGAGGGCATGGTGCTCGGCGCGGTCCAGGTCCCACCGGACGGCCGTCCGGTGGTGTTCCTGGCCGACCACCCGACCACCGGGGGCTACCCGGTGATCGCCGTGGTCCGCGCAGCCGACCTGTCCGCCGCCGCACAGGCGGTGCCGGGCACCCCGGTCAGGTTCGTGGCCGCACGGCGCCGCGGAGCCTCGACGTCGTCGGCGGTGCCCGGCGGCTGACCGGCCACCGGCAGGGCGGCCAGTGCCGCGGACACCGCGGCGCCGGCGCGCAGGTCGAGGCGCGCACTGGTGCCCCGCGCGCGGTGCCTCATCTCGTCGGCGGCCAGGTGGAGCAGTTGCGGCAACAGGTCCTTGCACCGCCTGATCACCCAGGCGGTGCCCGCGGTGGCCAGCCACAGCAGGCTCGCGGACCTCGTCGGGGCGGGGAACTCCGGCTGGTCGGAGGGCGGCGCGCCCGTGCCCATGCCCGCCTGTGCGAGCAGGGCGTGGAAGCGGACGGCCAGCTGCCGGTGACCGCGCTCACCCGGGTGCAGCCGGTCCGCGCTCCACAGGGTGCGATCGGTGAGCCACTCGGCCTCCGAGGCGTGCAGATGGACGGCCCCGTACCGGTCGGACAGCGCGTGGACCACCGCGTTGACGGCCCGCTGCCGGCGGGCCAGCGGGCGGGCCAGAGCGGCCGGCAGCCGCAGCATCGCGCCGGGATCGGGCAGACAGGCGGTGAGCAGGGTCGCCCCCTGTCCGGTGAAGGCCGCGTACACCTGGTCGAGCCGGGCGGCGACCGCGTGGATGTCGAAGGTGGCGCGCAGGGTGTCGTTGACGCCGATGACCACGGCCACCAGGTCGGGGTGGAGCGCGAGTCCGGCCGGAGTCTGCCGCTCCAGCACGTCCCGCGTCTGGGCCCCGCTGACGGCGAGGTTGGTGAACTCCACGCGCCCGGCGTCCGGGGCGAGGCCACCGGCCAGCAGCGCGGCCCAGCCCCGCCGGCCGTCCCCCACGGGATCGCCCACGCCCTCGGTCAGCGAGTCGCCGAGGGCCACGAAGCGGACGGATCTCATGCCACGCCCTCCCGGGCGGCGGGACGGACCGGGGTGGCGTCGCGCCTGAGCACCTCCGTGTCGTGGGCCGCCAGGAAGGCCTCCACGGCCGCCGCCCACCCGAAGCACTCCGCACGCGCGCGTGCCGCCTCCCGCCGCTCGTGCTCGGGGCGCGACAGGAGCATTTCCACGGCGTCCGCGAACGCCTCTCCGCGGTCTGCGGCCGTCGCCCCCGCGGACCCGATCACCTCGGGCAGCGCGGACGAGGCACTCGCCACCACGGGCGTCCCGCACGCCATGGCCTCCAGGGCGGCCAGGCCGAAGGTCTCGGCCGGCCCGGGCGCCAGGCACACGTCGGCGGACGCCTGGAGCCCCCCTAGGACGGACCGGTCGGAGACGTGCCCCAGGAAGGTCACCGGCAGCCCGCGCTCCCGCGCACGCTGCTCGAGGCGTATCCGCAACGGCCCGTCCCCGGCCACCACCAGCACAGCCTGCCGCCCGCGCCGCAGCAGGGCCTCCAGGGCGTCCAGGGCCGTGCCGGGCCGCTTCTCCACGGACAGCCGGGAGCACATCACGAGCAGCGCCTCGGGCACGCGCGCGTGCAGTGCCCGCAACCGCTCGTCACGCAGCGCGGGATGCCGTTCCATGAGGTCGACCCCCAAAGGGGCGCGCACGACGTTGCGCGCCCCGATGCGGACGAACTCGCGCTCGGCGAACTCCGTGGTGCACACGACCCGCGAGTAGACGTGCGCGGTACGGGTGTTGAGGGCGTCGGCGGCCCGGCGGGAGAGGTTCTCGGACAGGCCCCAGGTGCGCAGCACGCCGTCGGCGGTCTCGTGGGAGACCATCACGGCGGGCACCCGGGCGCGCCGGGCCCAGCGTCCGGTCCAGCGCAGGGTCGTCCGGTCCGAGACCTCCAGGCGGTCGGGGGCCAGCTGCTCCAGGAGCGCGGCCACGCGCCGTTTGTCGGTCAGCACGCGGTACCCGCCGGTGCCGGGCAGCACCGGTCCGGGCAGGGTGATGACCCGGCCCTGCTCGGTGTCGCGGTCGGTGTACCGCTCGCCCGGGACGACGAGCACCGGCTCGTGGCCCGCGGCCACGAAGCCCCGGCCCAGTTCGCGCAGGGCCGTGCGCAGGCCGCCGGAGGACGGGGCGACGAAGTTGGCGAGCCGCACGATGCGCAGCGGTGTGCCGGTCATACCGCCACCGCCGTCCTGCGCGCCGCGAGTACGTCCTCGTAGTGCGCGATCAGCTGGTCACCGACGGCGGCCCAGGTGCGGCCCTCGACCGTGGCCCGCGCGGTGGCACCGTACAAGGTCCGCAGGCCGGCGTCGGCCGCCAGGGTGTGCACGGCCTCCCGTACGGCGTGCGCGTCGTGCGGCGGGACGAGCAGCCCGGTGCGGCCGTGGTCGACCAGGTCGAGCGGGCCTCCGGCGGCGGGGGCGACCACCGGGATCCCGCTGGCCATGGCCTCCTGAACGGTCTGGCAGAAGGTCTCGAAGGGGCCGGTGTGCGCGAACACGTCCAGCGAGGCGAAGATCCGGGCGAGCTCGTCGCCGGTGCGGCGGCCCAGGAAGACAGCGCCGGGCAGGGCCTCGGTGAGGTGCGCGTGGCTGGGCCCGTCGCCCACGACCACGACCCGTACGCCGTCCAGGCCGCAGACTCCGGCGAGGAGTTCGATGTGCTTCTCGGGGGCGAGCCGGCCGACGTAGCCGACGATCAGCTCACCGTTCGGGGCGAGTTCGCGGCGCAGCGCCTCGTCTCGGTGATCCGGCCGAAAACGAACGGTGTCCACGCCGCGTGGCCACAGCCGTACCCGGGGCACGCCGTGCGTCTCCAGGTCGTTCAGGGCGGGGCTGGACGGTGCCAGGGTGCGGTCGGCGGCGGAGTGCACGGAGCGGATCCGGCGCCAGGCGGCCGCCTCCCCGGCGCCCATGTACGTGCGGGCGTAGCCGGCCAGGTCGGTCTGGTAGACGGCGACGGCGGGGATGCCGAGCCGGGCGGCGGCCGCCATTCCGCGGACGCCGAGGACGAAGGGACTTGCCAGGTGAACGATGTCGGCGCGGTGCTCGGTGAGCGCCGCGGCCAGGCGCCGGCTGGGGAGCGCGACGCGCACCTGGGGGTAGCCGGGGAGCGGGAGGGAGGGGACACGGACGACGGGACACGGCGCTTCGAGGGCGTCGGCCCTGGTGCCGGGCGCGGGGGCCGGCGCGACGACGAGCGGGAGGTGGCCGCGATCCACGAGGTGCCGGGCGGTCTGGAGCGCGCAGTGGGCAACGCCGTTCACATCGGGGGGAAAGGATTCGGTCACGATGACGACACGCATACGGGTGTTGTCGCCGCGCCGGACGTGGCCGCGTCAACGTCGATCTTTCCGGTTGGGGAACGTCCCATGAGCGTTGGTCTGCACACCCGAGCAGGTCAGACAGCCGTCATGACCGACTGACCTCCGGGTCACCCCCCGTTCACCCGACGGGCGGTCTCCCGCCCGTCCGTGCACGACGGTGCCGGTGAGGTCACATGGCCTGGGTGTCCGGTCCGAAGCGACTGCGGACCGCCGTCTGCACCTCGTCCTCCTCGGCCGGGTCGGCGGCGAGGCGGCGCAGGCGCTCGACGACCCGGGCGTCACCGGTCTCGGCGTGCCGGGCGGCGATCTCGCGGGTGCTCTCCTCGCAGTCCCACAGGCATTCGACGGCGAAGCCGGCGGCGAAGGAGGGGTCGGTGGCGGCCAGGGCGCGGGCGGCACGGCCGCGCAGGTGGGAGGAGGCCGTCTCCCGGTAGATGTGGCGCAGGACGGGGGCGGCGCAGGCGATGCCGAGCCGTCCGGTGCCGTCGACCAGGGTCCACAGGGTGGGGGCGTCGGGGCCTTCGCCGCGTACGGCCTCGCGCAGGGCGCCGAGGACGAGATCGCGGTCCTGGGCTCCGCCGCGGCAGGCGAGCATGCGTCCGGCGGCGGCGCCGAGGGCGTCGGGGCGCTGGGCCCAGCTGCGCGCACGGTCGACGGCGGCGATGCTGCGCATCCGCTCGAAGGCGTCGACGGCGGCCTCCCCGACGAGCGACGATCCGTCGGCGACGGCGGCCTCGATCAGATCGAGGGCGTCGGGATCGCTGCTGTCGGCGAGATAGCGCAGTGCGGTGCAGCGGGCGCCGTCGTCGCCGGTCCTGGCGGCCTGGAGGATCTCCGGCCGGTCCTCGGGGCCGGCCACGGCGACCAGGCAGCGGGCGGCCGGCACATGGAGGGCGGCGCCGCGTTCGATGCCCTGCTGGGCCCACTCGAAGACGGCTCGCACGCTCCATCCCGGGCGGGGCCCGGTGGGCCGCATCTGGCGCTGCCAGCGGTCGAAACAGCCGGCTTCCTGCGCGGCACGCACGCGTGTGGCGATCGATTCGCGCAGATCCTCGGCCCACAGGCGCCACGGCCTCGGCTCGAAGGCGTCGCGCACGGCGACGGCCAGCTCGGCCTCGCCCTCGGCGTCGGTGGCGAAACGGGCCAGGACGGGGGCGGCGAGGGCGCGCAGGCCCGCGTCGTCGTCCCTGAGGGCCAGCTCGTCCAGGGCCCAGGCCCAGTTGGAGCCGTGGGCGGCGTACCTGCGCAGCAGTTCGAGCGCGTCCAGCCTGCCGTAGGAGGCGAGGTGCCCGAGGACGGCCAGGGCGAGGCCGGTACGGGACTCCTCGGAGTCGAGGACGTCCTCGGGGTCGAAGAGATGCGCCTCGATGGCGTCCAGCTCGCCGTTCAGGTCGAGGTAGAGCCGGGCGTAGTAGAGGGAGCGGTTCTCCACCTGCCAGTCGTGGCGGGGGTCGCGGAGCACGCAGTGGTTCAGGGCCGCGAGCGCTTCGGCGCGCGGGGCGGTGAGCGCGTGCAGCGTGCCGTCGCCACGGCCGCGCTGGAGCAGGCCGAGCAGCGTACCGCTGGGCGCTATGACCGGATCGAACATGGGAAACAGCCTCACATCAAGCGTCGACGCAACCGGGAAACACGCACTACCTGGCCGCGTGACACAACGTCGGAGCGCCCGCCGTCTCTTGCTTGCTGTAGACCATCTCTCTCTGCCTCTCGTCGGTGGCCCATGCGGACCGCATCACGGTCCGCGCGGTGCGGCAACACCTGCCCAGCCATCGCGTCCGTGAATCACGTCGTCATGATGACCCGCGGTGTGTGCTGCCGCGACCGTATTTCCGGCGGCCCTTTACCGCCTCCCCCGTTTTCCGTGTCGTACCTGGTCAGGATGTATGCATCACTGCACGCCGAACAGTTCCAGGAGTTCCGTCCTGGCGAACATGCGCGCCGTGTCCACGGCCGAGGGGGTACCCGCGGCGGGGTCGGCGCCGCCCTCCAGGAGGGCCTTGATCACTTCTGTCTCGCCCTTGAAGGCCGCACCCGCGAGCGGGGTCTGGCCTCGGTCGTTGATCCGGTCCGCCTCCGCGCCCCGGGCGAGCAGGGCACGTACCGCGTCGGCGTGACCGTGGTAGGCGGCGAGCATCACGAGAGAGTCGCCACGGTCGTTGGTGAGGTTGGCCGGAACGCCCGCGTCGACGTAAGCCACCAGCTCCTCCGTCCGCCCCTGCCGGGCCAGATCGAAGATCTTGGTCGCCAGCTCCACGACCTCGGGGTCGGGGGCTTCACTCATGGACCGGACCGCCTCTCCATTACAACCGTTCAGGTGAATCGCAAGGGTACTGGCTCGCGCCTCACATGACCCGTTGTGCCCGAGGTAAAGATCACTGCAGAGCCCGCGGGACGCAAGCGCCCCGCCCAACCGGACCATGGTCGGCTCCACCGCGCGGGGGAAATGCTCAAATATTCACCCAGTTGCACCTTTTATCGTATAGACACATCCTGTGATCCTGGAAGTACTCATGGTGACTGTCCCCTCCCGACACCAGGAGACCTCAAATGATCCTCTCCATCTCAGGCGTCATGCTGCTCGGCGTGGTCGTCTTCCTCTTCTTCCGCAAGGACGGCCTCAAGGGCACGCACGCCTGCACCTCGGCCCTGTTCGGCTTCTACCTGGCCAGCACGGGCATCGCCCCCAGCATCAAGGCGGGCGGCGAGAGCCTGGCGAGTCTCCTCGGCGGCATCAAGTTCTGACGCCCCGTCTCACGCCCGTACGCACCGTCAGGAGACAGCAGTGGCCCGGCGCCCTCTCCCCCGCATTCTGAGCAAAGACAGCGCGCAGATCGCCCGGATGCAGATCGCCCGGAGCCGGGAGCTGGCCCGGACGGCGGCCGACAGCGCCACCGACGTCCTCCACCCGCTGATCACCGTCTCGCGCGGGCTGCGCAGGCTGGCCTCGGTCGCCCGGAGCAAATGGGCCGACACCCCCAAGGACAAGCGCGGGCCGCTGCTGTTCCTGACGGCCTCCGTGGTCCTGGTCGTGTCGTTGATGCCGTACGGGCCGCTGCTCGCCGCCATCACCGTGATGGCGGCGGCCGCCTGGTACGGCCGCGACCGCACCCCACCGGCACCCGAGGGACCCGACGAGTCGCAGACCGAGCGGCTGCGGTCCCTCTACGAGGCCCTGGTGCCGCACTTCTCCCACTCCGAGGATCCGGCACCGCTGTACACGCACGGCGGAGAGTGGGAAAAGGCCTTCGCCGAGCACGAGTTCAACGACGCCGGACGCGTGGGGCACCTCGTGATCCGCTACCCGGCGTACTTCCCGGACGGCGAGCCCGAGGCCCGCGCGCGGATCGAGCACCTGCTCACCACGAAGGCCGGGCGCGGCCGCGAGTACCACTTCGAGTGGGACGAGGAGGGCAACCTGCTGACGGTGACCGCCCTGGCCCCGCTGCCCACCGGCATCGCCGCCCAGCGCTTCGTCACCGCGCCGGGCGAAACCGTCCTCGGCTTCACCGACCCGAGCGAGGTACAGCGCACGCTTCCGCTCTCCTACGGCGAGGAACAGTGCGACGTACCGCCGGTCGTCTGGCGCACCGGCCTGCGCTCCACCGAGCCGCACCTGCTGGCCATGGGCCACCCCGGCAGCGGCACCTCGACCCTGCTGCGCTCGATCGCCCTGCAGGCCCTCCAGTACGGCGACGTACTGATCGTCGACGGCGGCGGCACCGGCGAGTATTCCTGCCTGATCGGCCGGGACGGCGTGCTGGCCGTGGAGTGCGCGCCGACCGGGGCGCTGGCCAGCCTGGAGTGGGCCGCGCAGGAGACCGAGCGGCGGCTCGTCGCCATCAACCGGGCGCGGCAGGCGGGCGATCCGCCGCCCGAGGACACCCGGCGACCGCTGTGGATCCTCCTGGACCGTCCGACCGTCTTCACCCACCTCGCCGCGACCGACGGCCGCAAGGATCCGCAGGTGCTGCTCCAGCTGCCGCTGCGGCACGGCCGCGCGGCGAACGTCACCGTGGCCGTGGCCGAGCAGTTCGACAGTGCCGAGGTCCTGAGCGAGGTGGTGCGGCAGCACACGCGGGCGCGGGTCGTGCTGGGGCCCGCGGCGCCCGAGCAGGTGGCCGCGGTGCTCGGAGTACCGCCGCACACGACGCCACTGGCGCAGATGCCGCCCGGGCGGGGGTATGCGCGGCTGGGGTCCGGGGCGGTGCACCGGCTGCAGGTGCCCTCGACCCCGGACCCGTACGACGATGCGACCAGCGAGGCGGACCGGCAGGCCGTGCTGGGGTTGCTGCCGCCGAGGACGACTGCCGTCGAGACCGAACCGCTGCCTGCGGAGGCCGTGGCGGCCGAGAGTTCCTGAGCCGCCGGGCGGGCAGCGAAGCGCCCCGGAGGGGCGCGGGGCACTGCACGACCAGCCACAAGCCACGACGGACCCGCAGCCGGGCAACGGCGCGCACCCCGACGGAACACGGCGGATCACGTACCTCCGACCGCACACACCCGATCGTTCCCGCACTCCCGACCGCACACGGCCGATCCCGCACCCCGACCACGCACAGCCGATCCCACACCCCGACCGCGCACGGCCGATGCGGTCACCGCTCCTACGCGACGAACGTCCGCGGCGCCTCCGTCCCCCCGGTCGCCCCCGTCTCCACAAGGTGCGCCGCTGCCGCCAGGCGAACCGCCGCCTCCTCGGCGACCGCTCCGCCGACCGTGAACGGGAGGCGTACGTACCCCTCGAAGGCGCCGTCCACTCCGAAGCGCGGGCCCGAGGGGACGCGGACACCGACCCGCTCCCCCGCTTCGGCCAGCCTCGATCCCGAAAGGCCGCCCGCGCGGACCCACAGGGTCAGCCCGCCCCGGGGTACCTCGAACTCCCAGCCGGGCAGTTCGCGGCGCACCGCGGCCACCAGGGCGTCGCGGTTCTCCCGGGCCTGGCGGCGCCGCAGATCGACCGCCTGTTCCCAGCCCCCCGTGCTGAACAGCCAGTTCACGGCCAGCTGCTCCAGGACCGGGGTGCCGAGGTCCGCGTACGCGCGGGCCGCGACCAGGCTGCGGATCACGTCCGGGGCCGCCCGCACCCAGCCGATCCGCATGCCGGCCCAGAACGCCTTGCTCGCCGAACCGACCGTGATGACGGTGGAGCCGGCCGGGTCGAAGCCGCAGACCTGACGCGGCATCCCGGCGTCCCCGAGCTCCTCGTCGAGCCACAGCTCGTGCATCGTCTCGTCGGCGACGAGGACGGTCCCGGCCGCGCGGGCCGCGTCCACCAGCCGGCGCCGCTGGTCCTCGTCGGCGAGCGCCCCGGTCGGGTTGTGGAAGTCGGCGACGACGTAGGCGAGCCGGGGCGCGGCCTCGCGCAGGACCTGCCGCCAGCGGTCCAGGTCCCAGCCGGTCAGCCCCTCGGCCATCGCGACGGGCACGAGCCGCGCCCCCGCCTCCCGCATCAGCTGGAGGATGTTGGCGTAGGACGGCGACTCGACGGCGATCCGCTCGCCGCGCCCCGCGAAGAGGTGGCAGATCGCGTCGATGGCGCCCATCGCCCCGGTCGTCACCATGATCTGCTCGGGCATCGTGGGGATCCCGCGCGCGGTGTAGCGCTCGGCGATCATCGCCCGCAGGGCCGGCAGTCCGGCCGGGTAGTCGCCGTGCGTGTGGGCGTAGGGAGGCAGTTCCTCCAGCGCGCCCTGGACGGCGCGGGTCAGCCACGGCTCGGGAGCGGGGAGCGAGGCACAGCCCAGGTCGATCACCGAGCCGAGGGACTCCGGGGGCAGCGGTTCCAGGCCCCGCGCGGGGAGCGGATTGCCCGCCGGTACGGCCGTCCAGCTGCCCGCGCCGCGCCGGGACTCCAGGAAGCCCTCGGCGCGCAGTGCCTCGTAGGCGGCGGCGACCGTGGTGCGGCTGACCGAGAGGGACAGGGCGAGTTCACGCTCGGCGGGAAGGCGGGCCGCCACGGGGACGCGCCCTTCGAGCACCAGCAGCCGGACGCCGTCGGCGAGGGCGCGGTAGGCGGGCGGGCGGCGTGTGCCGGGGCCGGCCGGACGGTCCTGCTGGGAGTTGAGGAGCCGGGCCAGCTGCGCGGCTCCCACCGCTGAGGTCCACTGCGCCATGACGATCAGTCCACCTTCCCCGAATTGGCCATGGATGGGATTTCCTCCCAAGCCACAGAGTGTCATGAATCAGGCCACCGCCACCACCCAGGGGGGTATCTCGTGTCCACTCCGAGCCGACTCGGACTCCGCTTGTTCCAGCTGTACGCGGGGCTCGCGCTGTACGGCGCGAGTTCCGCTCTTCTGGTGCGGGCGGGTCTCGGGCTCGAGCCCTGGAACGTGCTGCACCAGGGCCTCTCCGAACTCACCGGACTCAGCATGGGCCTGGTGCTGACGATCGTGGGGGCGGCCGTCCTGCTGCTGTGGATCCCGCTGCGGCAGCGTCCCGGGCTCGGCACCGTCTCCAACGTCCTGGTGATCGGCTTCGCGATGGACGCCACCCTGGCCGCACTCCCGCAGGCGCACTCCCTGGCGGTCCGGGTGCCGCTCCTCCTCGGAGGCGTCGTGCTCAACGGCCTGGCGACCGGCCTGTACATCTCCGCCGACTTCGGACCGGGCCCGCGCGACGGCCTGATGACCGGACTGCACCGGCGCACGGGCCGCTCGATCCGGCAGATCCGCACCACGGTGGAGATCACCGTCGTCGCGACCGGCTTCGCCCTCGGCGGCAGCGTGGGCGTGGGGACCGTCCTGTACGCGCTGTCCATCGGCCCCCTCGCCCAGTTCTTCCTGCGCGTGTTCGCCGCCCCTTCGGCACCGGGGCGCAGCACGGTCGTTGCCGCCGGGCAACCGGAACGCGCCATACTGCGTCCGTGACCATCGCAATACGCCACCCTTATCTCGACCATCCCGGCCCCATCCCCTTCGCCCACCGCGGCGGGGCGGCAGACGGGCTGGAGAACACCGTGGCGCAGTTCCGGCGCGCGGTGGAGACGGGCTACCGGTACATCGAGACCGACGTGCACGCGACGGCGGACGGCACGCTCGTCGCCTTCCACGACTCGACGCTGGACCGGGTCACCGACGGGGCCGGCCGCATCGCCGACCTGCCGTGGGAGGACGTGCGGCACGCGCGCGTGGGCGGGAAGGAACCCGTCCCCCTCTTCGAGGAACTGCTGGAGACCTTCCCCGAGGTCCGCTGGAACGTGGACATCAAGGCGGAGCCGGCCCTGCGCCCCTTCCTGGAGCTGATCGAGCGCACCGACGCCTGGGACCGGGTCTGCGTGGGCTCCTTCTCCGAGGCGAGGGTGCTGCGGGCCCAGCGGCTGGCCGGGCCGCGGCTGGCCACCTCCTTCGGCACGCGCGGGGTGCTCAGCCTGCGGCTGCGCTCCTGGGGGCTGCCGGCCGCGGTGCGCCGGTCCGCGGTCGCCGCGCAGGTGCCCGAGGCCCAGTCGGGCGTCCCGGTGGTCGACCACCGCTTCGTGCGGGCCGCCCACGCGCGCGGACTGCAGGTGCACGTGTGGACCATCAACGAACCGGAGCGGATGCACCGGCTCCTGGACCTGGGCGTCGATGGCATCATGACCGATCACATCGACATGCTGCGCAAGGTCATGGAGGACCGCGGCGTCTGGGTCTGAGGCCCTGACCGCCCGGGCCGCACCTTCGCCGCACAGAACTTCAGCGGGGAAGCGAGGCGCGGGTGGACATCGACACCGTGCGGACACAGGCGGCCGACGAGGCCGCCGGACTGCGGCGCGAACAGCGCGGCTGGTACGTCTACGACTGGGCGTGCTCGGTCTATTCGACGAGCGTCCTGACCGTGTTCCTCGGCCCCTATCTCACCGCGGTCGCCCAGCGGGCGGCGGACGCCGACGGCTATGTCCACCCCCTGGGCATACCGGTACGGGCGGGCTCCTTCTTCGCCTACTCGGTGTCCCTGTCGGTGATCCTGGCGGTCGTGGTCATGCCCATGGTGGGCAGTGCGGCCGATCGCACGGGCCGCAAGAAGCCGCTGCTGGGAGCGGCGGCGTACACCGGCGCGGCCGCGACGACGGGCATGTTCTTCCTGGACGGCGACCGGTATCTGCTCGGCGGGCTGCTCCTCATCGTGGCCAACGCGGCGCAGTCGGTCGGGATGATGCTCTACAACTCCTACCTGCCGCAGATCGCCCCGCCCGAGGAGCGCGACGCCATCTCCTCCCGGGGCTGGGCCTTCGGCTACGCGGCGGGCTCGCTGGTCCTGGTGGCCAACCTCGTCCTGTACTCGGCGCACGACTCCTTCGGCCTCTCCGAGACGGCCGCGGTCCGCATCTGCCTGGCCTCGGCCGGACTGTGGTGGGGCGCCTTCACCCTCGTACCGCTGCGGTGGCTGCGCGACCGGCACGCACGCGCGGAGCACTCCACCTCGCCCGGTGTGGAGCGCTCCACCTCACCAGGGCTGCGGCAGCTCGCGGCGACCGTCCGGGACATGCGCCGGCATCCGCTGACGCTCGCGTTCCTGCTGGCGTACCTCGTCTACAACGACGGCATCCAGACGGTGATCTCCCAGGCCTCGGTCTACGGCTCCCAGGAGCTGGGCCTCGGTCAGTCGACGCTCATCGGGGCGGTGCTGCTGGTGCAGGTGCTGGCCGTGGCGGGGGCGCTGGCGATGGGGCGGCTGGCCCGGACCTACGGCGCGAAGCGGACGATCCTCGGTTCGCTGGTGGCCTGGACGGTCACGCTGGGCGCCGGGTACTTCCTGCCCGCCGGGGCACCGGTCTGGTTCTTCGTGCTGGCCTCCGGGATCGGGCTGGTCCTCGGCGGCAGCCAGGCGCTGTCCCGGTCGCTGTTCTCGCATCTGGTGCCGCCGGGCAAGGAGGCCGAGTACTTCTCCGCGTACGAGATGAGCGACCGCGGGATGAGCTGGCTCGGCCCGCTGCTGTTCGGGGTGACGTACCAAATGACCGGAAGCTATCGCTCGGCGATCATCTCCCTGGTGGCCTTCTTCGTCATCGGCTTCGTCCTGCTCGCCCGGGTTCCGGTGCGGCGCGCGATCGGCGAGGCGGGCAACCCGGTTCCGGAAATGATCTAGCAGCGATTTAGCACTCGGCACGAAAGGGCGGTAGTGTACGCGTTTGGCCTGCCAGGCGTACCGTTACTGCGCGTCAAAGATGCCGAAACGCTGGGTGACATCTGCTAGCAGATGTGACAAACCGGGCGCCGGTGGGTAGAACAAGGGGCGGCTACGACGGCGACGCATGACCCGGAACGGGACTCGGAACGGGAATCTTTACCGCCGACCGGACGTTGACCGGATGACGACGACAGCGACACCTGTCCTGTGGGCGACAAGCCCGGGAGGCACGATTCATGAGTGAGCGAGCTCTTCGCGGTACGCGCCTCGTGGTGACCAGCTACGAGACGGACCGCGGC
Organism: Streptomyces sp. NPDC020362; assembly: GCF_040642095.1. Lineage (NCBI taxonomy): Bacteria > Bacillati > Actinomycetota > Actinomycetes > Kitasatosporales > Streptomycetaceae > Streptomyces > Streptomyces sp. NPDC020362. Next base: position 39,404 of record NZ_JBFAET010000038.1, on the reverse strand, counting down.
ATCGACCTGGCTCCGCGCCAGGCCGTGGAGTACGCATGTGAGAAGGGACATCGCTTTGAGATGCCCTTCTCGGTCGAGGCGGAGATTCCGCCGGAGTGGGAGTGCAAGGTCTGCGGGGCCCAGGCACTCCTGGTAGACGGCGACGGCCCGGAAGAGAAGAAGGCCAAGCCCGCGCGTACCCATTGGGACATGCTGATGGAGCGGCGCACCCGTGAGGAGCTCGAAGAGGTCCTCGAGGAGCGCCTGGCGGTTCTGCGCTCGGGGGCGATGAACATCGCCGTTCACCCCAGGGACAGCCGCAAGTCCGCTTAGTCCCTGCGGGGCTGGGCCGGAGACACAGCGCACGTAATCACCGCGGGCGCCGTACGTGAGGTTGACGTACGGCGCCCGCGGTGTCGTGTTCGGGTGCGGGTGTGGTGGCAACCGGCACCGGGGGCTGCGCCCCCGCACCCCCGCTTCGGCCCAAAGGCCTCGTCCTCGAACGCCGGACGGGCTGAATGCGGTGACCGCTCGCACCCGCGCACCGACGGAACGGGCTGAATGGCGTGACCGCTCGCCCCAGGCACCAAACCGGCTGGATGGTGTGGTCACTCGCTCTCGGACCGGACCGGGTGGGTGGTGTGGCCGCTCGCCCCGGGCATCGGATCGAGTGGGTGGTCGAGCCTCCCGCCGCCCGACCCGGACGTGGTGGATGGCGTGACCGATGGGCGCCCGGACATCGGACCGGATGAATCACGCGGCCGCTCGTCCCCCAGACACCAGACCGGCTGAACCCGGTGGCCGCTCGCCGCTTTCCCACGCCGGACGGGGTGCATCGTCCGGCCGGCCGTCCCCGCGCACCCGGCGGCCCGGGTATGCCGAGCGGAGTCCGGAGGCTCGGGCGGTCAGCCGGTCAGCCGGTCAGCGGGTCAGTGGCGGCCACTGCTCGCCCGGCTGCGACCTGTCCTCCCTGATGACCTCGCCCTGGACCACCTTGCCGTCGGGGCGGTGCATACGGGCCTGCTGGAAGGCATCGCCGAGGCTGCCGGGGACGGCCCCTCGCAGCCTCCTGTCCAGGGCGCTCTCCGCCGAACGGCTCACTGCCTTCTGGACCGGCGGGAGCAGCAGGAGCAGGCCCGCCACGTCGGAGATCAGGCCAGGGATGATCAGCAGCAGGCCGCCGAGCATCATCCAGCCGTTGCCGCCGCCCCCGGACGGGGAGCCGCCCCTCTGCAGCGCCTCGTTCAGGTTCTGGAAGGCGCGGCGGCCCGCCCTCTTGATGACCACGGAGCCGGCGACGAGGCCCGCCACCAGGAGCAGGAACACGGTCACGCCGCCCGCCGCGCCCGCGACCTGGGTCAGCAGCCAGATCTCCAGCACCAGCCAGGCGGCGGCCCCCAGCGGCAGATACCTGCGCAGGCGGGAGCGCCGGGGCCGGGCGGTGGGCGGAGCGGTGGGAGCACCAGTCGTCATGCCCCCAGTGTGCCTGGACGCGGCTCAGCACGGGATAAGGGGCCGAACGGCCCCGGCCGCCGAGGCGGGGTCAGGCCCGCTTGTTCTTGCCGGTGAGCTTGCCGACGCGGTCCCCGACGCCCCAGGCGGTGACGCGCCACAGTGCCTCGACGAGGATGTCGCGGCTCATCTTGGAGTCGCCGAGTTCACGCTCGACGAAGGTGATGGGGACCTCGACCACGTGGTAACCGGCCTTGACCGCGCGGCGGGCCAGGTCGACCTGGAAGCAGTAGCCCTGCGAGGCGACCTCGCCCAGCCCCAGGCCCTCCAGGGTCTCGCGGCGGAAGGCGCGGTAGCCGCCGGTGATGTCGCGCAGCGGCAGGTCCAGGGCGAGGCGGGAGTAGAGGCTGCCGCCGCGGGAGATGAACTCACGGGACTTGGGCCAGTTGACCACCCGGCCGCCGGGCACCCAGCGGGAGCCGAGCACCAGGTCGGCGCTCTTGAGGGCGGTGAGCAGGCGGGGCAGCTCCTCGGGCTGGTGGGAACCGTCGGCGTCCATCTCCACCAGCACGCCGTAGCCGTGCTCGATGCCCCAGCGGAAGCCCGCGAGGTAGGCGGCGCCCAGGCCCTCCTTGCCCTTGCGGTGCAGTACCTGGACGTGGTCGTCGTCGGCGGCCAGCTCGTCGGCGAGCTTGCCCGTGCCGTCCGGGCTGTTGTCGTCCGCCACCAGCACGTGCGCCTCGGGGACGGCACTGCGCACCCGGCCGACGATGGTCTTGATGTTCTCCGCCTCGTTGTAGGTCGGAATGATCACCAAAGCCGTGCCGAGGGGGCCGTACTGCCTCCCCTGAGCCTTGGCCGCGAGGGTCCCGTCGCCGTCGTTCACTGCTGCCCCTTCTGGTCGTACGCAGGCGTCCCACCTTAGTGGCCGCGGCCTGCAATGACGTGCCTGCACGTTCGTACGCTGGTGTCTATTCCACAAGAGTGGGGTAAGACCGTGCTTTTCGGCACGTTCGTCCGCGGCGGATGGGGGCCCGGCGCCCTTCGGGCCGACCTGGGACCCGCTGGCTGCGGGTCGACCGAAAGCCGTTGTCTACTGAGCACCGGGCCCCACCCGGGTCACACCTTGCCGTCCGGTACGAACGTTCCCCCGCCGGCGCGGGCGCTGAGCCTGGCTCCCAGTGACGGTGCCCCGGTGCGGCACACCGTCCCTGACCCAGCGGCGCTGCGACGAGTTGCACGAACGCTCCCCGGTCGGGCGTCCGGTGGTGGACTCGGCCGAACCTACCGGCCCCCGGCCGCCGACTGTCAACAGCCTCCTGACCTGCACAGACATACTTCCGAGAGCACTGAGCCCGGAGGATGCGCAGGTCGGGCGACGCGGCGGGCGAACACGATCACCGCCGCGCCACCCCGGGAGATCACTCGCCCGGGCGTACGAACACCGTCCGTCCGCCCACCACGGTCCGCAGGCAGACGGGCAGGTCACGGCCGGGGGTCAGATCGGGCAGGCCGGGGGTGCCGGAACGGGGGTCGGTCGACCAGCGGGCGACGCGGTCGTCGGGGGCCTGGACGACCAGCTCGTCGGTTCGCCAGACGGCGTAGTCGGCGGGCGCACCCGGCACCAGGACGCCCGCGTCGTCCCGGCCGACCGCCCGCCAGCCGCCGCGCGTGTGAGCGGTGAAGGCGGCGCGCACCGAAACCCGGTGCTCCGGGGTGTGGTGGAAGGCGGCGGCGCGGACCGTACCCCAGGGGTCGAGCGGGGTGACCGGGCTGTCGGAGCCGAAGGCGAGCGGCACCCCGGCGCGCAGCAGGGCGGCGAAGGGGTTGAGGGTGCGGGCCCGCTGTCCGCCCAGACGCTGGGCGTACATGCCGTCCTCGCCGCCCCACAGGGCGTCGAAGGCGGGCTGGACCGAGGCGATCAGGCCCAGCTCGGCGAAGGCGGCTACGGCCCCGGAGGTGAGCATCTCGGCGTGTTCCGCGCGGTGCCGGGCGGCCCGGACGCGGGCGAGGCCGACCTTCTCGGCGGCGGCGCGCACGCCCTCCACCACCGCGCCGACGGCGGCGTCGCCGATGGCGTGGAAGCCCGCCTGGAGCCCCGCCTCGGTGCAGGCGGTGACATGGGTGGCGACGTCGGCGGCGTCGAGGTAGGCCCTGCCGGTGTGGCCGGCGTCGGCGTACGGCTGGTGCAGGCAGGCGGTGTGCGAGCCGAGGGAGCCGTCCACGAAGAGGTCGCCGGCGGCGCCGTGGGCGCCCAGGGCGAGGGCCTTGGCCACGCCTTCGTCGGCCTGTTCCGCCCAGTAGCCGATCACGCGCGGCCCCGGCACCTCGCCGGCGAGCTTGAGCAGGTCCGTGAAGTCGTCCTCGGAGGAGATCTGCGGGCCGCCGCACTCGTGCACGGAGCCGATGCCGAGGGAGGCGGCGTGGGCGAGGGCGGTGCGCTGGGCCTTCGCGCGCTGGGCGGGGGTGATGGCGCCGAGAGCGGCCTCACGGACGACGTGGTGGTCGTCGGCGGTCAGCGGGCCGTCCACCGGGCCGAGACCGGGCACGAGGTCCAGCAGGGCCGTGGTGACGACCGCCGAGTGGACGTCGATGCGGGAGAGGTAGAGCGGGCGGTGGCCGGTGGCCGCGTCGAGTTCCGCGCGCGTCGGCGGGCGGCCGCCGGGCCAGCGGGCGGCGTCCCAGCCGTGTCCGAGCAGGACACGGTCGTCCGGGCGGGCGGCGGCGAAGTCGCGCACGAGGGCGAGGGCCGCCTCCAGGGACGGGGCGTCGGACAGGTCGAGGCCGGTCAGGGCGAGGCCCGTGGCGGTGGTGTGCACATGGGCGTCGGTGAAGGCCGGGGTGACCAGGGCGCCGTCGAGATCGACGACCTCGTCCACCCCGTCGGTGAAGGCGTCGGCGGCGCCCTCGGAGCCGACCCAGGCGACCTGGCCGCGCTCCACCACCATCGCGGTGGCGAAGGGGTCGGCGGGACTGTGGACCTCTCCGCGGCGCAGGAGGACGGTCTCGGGGTCGGCGGACTGCTCACTCATGCCCGACAGTCTCTCGCGTTCGCGCAGGACGCCGGGCATCGGGGCGGCCGGTTCAGATCTTCGGGGGACGCGCCTCGTACGGGGTCGACAGCACGACGGTGGTCCGGGTGGAGACCCCGGCCAGGGAGCGCAGCCGGGCGAGCAGCTCCTCCAGTTCGTGCGGGGTGGCCACGCGCACCTTGAGAATGTAGTTCTCGTCGCCGGCGACGCTGTGGCACGCCTCGATCTCGGGGACGCCGGCCAGGCGGTCCGAGATGTCGTCGGGTGCGCTCGGGTCGAAGGGCTTCACCGAGATGAACGCGGTGAGCGGCAGCCCGATGGCCTCCGGGTCGACGACCGCGGCGTACCCGCGGATGACGCCACGCTGCTCGAGCCGGCGCACCCGCTGGTGCACGGCCGACGTGGACAGACCCGTGGCCTTGCCCAGGTCCGTGTAGCTCATCCGCCCGTCCTTGACGAGCAGCTGCACGATTTGACGGTCCAGCTCCTCCATGGCGCCAAAACCTACAGTGCTCGTGATCTCCTCGGATACCTGAGCAACGCAGGTCACACCCGGTTGGCGATGTGCACGGGCACCGCCTGTGGGCCGTAGAGGGGATGCGGGGGCCGTCCGGGCGCGGACAAAGGTGCAGCGCACGGGGCATCTGCGGGCGGCATGTGACGAACGCCACAGCGTTCGAGCGGGCTCCGTGATGTTCTCGTGATTACCGCCGAGAGCGGACGGGAAGTGCTTGCTGTGGTCGAGGCCGCAGTGCCTTCACGGCCCAGCCTTAGGGGGAGAATCCCATGCAGAGTCTCAAGCGCCCTGGTCGTTCCGCGTCCAAGCGCCAGCAGCCGGTCGTCGAGCCCGAGCCGGAGGGCGTCGAACCCGACGCCCACGAGGCCGAAGAACTCGACGCCTACGACACCTTCGAGATGTACCGGGTGATCTGCCCGGACTGCGCGCAGCCGATCGCGCTGCTGGCGGACGAGGAGATCCTGCCGGAGCACGCGCTGTGCGCCTCCCCGTGGAACCCGTTCGGACTCACGGTGTGTGCCGGCACGGGCCGCAGGGCGGTCGAGGCCGACCCCGCGGACGAGTCCCTCGCTCCGCAGGAGCAGGACACCGCCCTGCTGCTCACGCTCCCCCAGGGCCTGGACTGGCGGACTCAGCCCTTCTCGCACGTCGGCGGCCCGGGCTCGCGCCCGATGCGCGTGCCGACGAGCCGCCAGGCCGCCTGAGTCCCTGCGGACCGGCCCGCCTCAGCCCCAGTAGCTGCCCTGCACCATGGCGCGCAGACTGTCGTGGTGCAGGATCAGTGCGTCCGGATCCGCCGGCAGGGCGACCTCGCCGAAGTACGCCTGCCGGTAGGCGATGCGCAGCATGACGATCGCGTGCCGCAGAGCGGCGTACAGGGTGTAGAAGTCCATGTCCTGCGGGGTGTGCCCGGTCAGGCGTGCGTAGCGGGCCTCGACGCGGTCGCGGCGCAGGAAGTCCGGCAGTCCGCGCTGTCCGGAGGCGACCGTGAGGTCGTGGAAGAAGCGGTGCAGGTAGACGGTCCAGCCGAGGTCCACCTCGCGCGGGGCCGGGGCGGCCATCTCCCAGTCGAGGACGGCGACGGGGTCGAAGCCGTCGTAGACGACGTTCCCGATGCGCGCGTCACCCCAGTTGAGGACGGGCGGGCCGGGCTCGCGCGGCCACAGCTGCTCCAGGCGGTCGAACGCGGTCTCGATCAGCGGTGAGCGGGCGAGTCCGTCGACCACCCAGTGGTAGTAGGCCCGTTGGGCCGTCACATGGCGGCGCAGGGCGTCCCCTTCGCCCGGCAGAGCCAGGAACTCGGCCTCGCGCGGCGGGACCTGATCGTGCAGCCGGGCGAGCAGGGCGACCGTGGCGGCTTCCAGGCGCTCACGCTCGGCGTCGCTCGCCGCGTGCAGCCAACTGCCCTCGTAGGTGTACGGCATGACGTCGGGAGGCACGCGCCCGGCGACCCTCTCCATGACGAAGAACGGCGCCCCGAGCGGTCCCGGGTCCTCCTCCAGCCACAGCACCCGGGGCACCGGAAGGTCGGTGCGGTCGGCCACGAGCCGCAGGGTGCGGTACTGGCGGGCCATGTCGTACTCGGGGAAGACGGTGTACGCCGCCGGGTCCGCCGCGAGGCGCAACGCGCAGGAACGCACCGGCGGTTCGGGGTGCTCGATGTCGAACAGCAGGGTTTCGCTGGACATGCCGTTGGAGGCCGGGACGGTGACACCGGCGGCCTTGGCGCCGGGCAGCCTGGTGCCGAGCCAGGCGGTGACGCGCCGGGCGAGTTCCCCGGGGTCGCGGGTGCTGGTGCGGGGACGCGGTGCCGTGGCCATCTCGTCCTCCTCAGGGGGCGACCGAGTCGAAGCCGGTGAAGCCGCTCGGGTCGTGCCGGCCGAAGGAGCCGTGCTCGAAGATGCCGTAGCCGGTCTGTCCGTCGAGCCGGAAGCGGGCGGCGTGGTCGGTGACGCCGTAGGCGGCCAGGGGGTGCGGCGACGCCATGTCGTAGGTGCGGCGGTCCACCCACCCCCGGCCCTGCCACGTCCCGTGCTGCCAGTCGTCGGCCGGCGGATAGCCGGCGCCGATCGCGAGCGGCGAGGAGGCCAGGATCTCGGCCTCCAGCTCCATGGGTTTGCGCGGGTCACCCAGGTGGATGACGGCGCGCTGCGGATGGCGGGTGCCGGAGCGGTAGGTGATCTCGGCCTTTGGCCAGCCCAGCTGGAGGTCACGCAGGCCGGGGCGGACCAGGGTGGCGTCGTTCAGGGAGCGGTGGCCGTCGGCGTCCTCCTGGGTGATGACCATCAGGAAGCGGTCCTCGAAGCGGACCGGGCACCAGATCCAGTGGAAGCCCTCGGCCGGGTGCTCCGCGGCGAGCCGGCCGCCGTCCTCGCCCGGAACCGGCCGCACGCCCCAGCTGCGGTCCCGGGTGCCCGTCCAGTGCTCCGGGCAGACGTCGAACTCCGTGCCGCCCGCCCGGACCACCCCCTGCACCGTGCCCGCCTGGACGTACCGGCGCCCCTCCAGGGTGAGCCTTGTGCCCCGGTGCTGGAGGTGGTGGGGCTCCCACAGGGCCGGGAAGGCGGCGGTCCACGTGAGGTCGTACGACAGCTCGTCCTCGCAGACCAGTCGCAGCCGGCGCAGCGGCTCCTGGACCTCGATGCGCAGTGGGCCGACCTCCAGCCGCATCCGGTCCTCGCCGAGGGCGTCCGAGGCCCGCACGGCGTGCAGGGTGTCCCCGGTGCGCAGGGTCGCGTAGGAGTCGATCACGCCCAGGTTGGGGTAGACCCCGAGGCCCAGGATGAGCAGGGCGCGGCCGGAGTGGTCGAGGACGTGGAAGATGCAGCGGTCGTAGGCGTTGCGGTCCCCGGTCGCCACGTGCTTCATGGACAGCGGCACCTGGTGCACGGGGTACTCGTCGAGCGGTACGGGACGGTCGTCGGCCACGGACACCCCCTGGAGGACAGTCCGCTGACGGTACGTCAGACAGCCGGAGGAGGCCAGAGCGGGAACCGGACGCCGGTGAACTCACGCTCGATTCCGGGGACGGGTGACCTGCCCGGCACCTTCCGCGTTGTCCGGGTATGACCCCCACGTACGCGGCGACCGGGCGTCAACGCCGCATCTTCGTGCCCCGTCCGGCAGAATCGGTTCCGCCGCCGGCGCCGCAGGACCCGCCCATCTACCGCGACCTGATGCGCACCTGGGCCGACCGGGGACGCACCCTGCCGGGCCGCCACGACCCGGAATGGATCAGGCTGGCGGCCCCGACGGTCCTCAGGGGGCAGTTCAGCGACCCTCCGGTCCTGCCACGTGACGGGCGATGACCATCCGCTGGATCTGGTTGGTGCCCTCGACGATCTGCAGCACCTTGGCCTCGCGCATGTAGCGCTCGGCCGGGAAGTCGGCGGTGTAGCCGTATCCGCCGAGTATCTGCACGGCGTCCGTGGTGACCCTCATGGCCGTGTCGGTGCAGTGCAGCTTGGCCATGGCGGCCTGCTTGGAGAACGGCTTGCCCGCATCCCGCAGCCGGGCGGCCGCGAGGTAGAGCGCCCGGCCCGCCTCGATCTGCGTCGCCATGTCGGCGATCATGAAGCGCAGGCCCTGGAAGTCGGCGATGGGGCGGCCGAACTGGCGGCGATCCGTGGCATAGCCGACCGCCTCGTCCAGCGCCGCCTGGGCCAGGCCTATGGCGCAGGCGGCGATGCCCAGCCGCCCCGAGTCGAGCGCGGACAGGGCGATCGAGAAGCCCTGGCCCTCCTCGCCCACGCGGCGGTCGTCGCCCACGCGCACGCCGTCGAAGTGGACCTGGGCGGTCGGGCTGCCCTTCATGCCCATCTTCTTCTCGGGCGCCGCGCCGCTCAGCCCCTCGGCGTCGCCCGGCACCAGGAAGGCGGAGATCCCGCGCGGGCCGTCCTCGCCGGTGCGGGCCATCACGGTGTAGAAGTCGGCGATGCCGCCGTGCGTGATCCAGGCCTTGGTGCCGGTGATCACCCAGCCCTCGCCGTCGCGTACGGCCTTGGTGCGCAGCGAGGCCGCATCCGAGCCGGAGGACGGCTCGGACAGGCAGTAGGCGCCGAGCAGGCCGCCGCCGAGCATCGCGGGCAGGTGCTCGACCTGCTGCTGCTTGGTGCCGTGGGCGGCAAGAGCGTAGGAGGCGAGCGTGTGCACGCTGACGCCGAGGCCGACGGTGAGGCGGGCCGCTGCCAGCTCCTCCAGGACCTGGAGGTAGACCTCGTACGGCTGGTCGCCGCCGCCGTACTCCGAGTCGTACGGCAGGCCGAGCAGGCCCGCTTCGGACAACAGGGTGAAGACCTCACGCGGGAAGCGCCCGGCGTCCTCCTCCTCGGCCGCCCTCGGCGCGATCTCGCGCCGGGCGATCTCCCGGACGAGCGCGAGCAGATCCCTCGACTCTTCCGTCGGCAGTTGACGCTCCACCGGCTGCGGGTCGCGCTCGGACATGACGTCGGTCTCCTCCCTGTCGGGCACTGGCGGTCCGGCCCTTGGGGTGGGGGCGGCCCCGTCTGATCGTTCCGATTCGGCCGAAGATCCACCCCCGGGTCTCGGAAGCTGCTGACCAGCGGCTCTGTGCCGTGAGTATGCCCGATCAGCGACCTCTCGTCACCAGTTAACGACCGCTTACTTCAAGATTCCGGCCGGAACTCCCCGCACTCCGGAAATTGGTCCGAACCATTGACGCAGTGGTCTAGTCCTCCTACTGTGCATGACCAACGCTTTACCGCGTTCATGCCAATCGGCGCGCGTTCCCCTCTCCCCCACGAGGAGACACCGGATGCACACTCCCCACCGTCCCCGCGCCCGGTTCCGGGCGCTCCTCGCCGCCGCCTGTTCCGCCGCCCTGGGCGCCGGGCTGCTGGCCGGCGCGGGCACCGCGACCGCCGCCTCCCCCGCGACCGCCGCCTCCCCCGCGGCCCCGCAGACCAGGGCCGGCTCGAAGGTCGTCGGCTACTTCACCGAATGGGGCACCTACGACCGCAAGTACTACGTCAAGAACGTCGAGACCTCGGGCTCCGCGGCCAGGCTGACGCACATCAATTACGCGTTCGGCAACGTCACCGGCGGCAAGTGCGCCATGGGCGACTCCTACGCGGCCACCGACCGCGCCTACACCGCGGCCGAGTCCGTCGACGGCGTCGCCGACACCTGGGACCAGCCGCTGCGCGGCAACTTCAACCAGCTGCTGAAGCTGAAGAAGAAGCACCCGGGCCTGAAGATCCTGTGGTCCTTCGGGGGCTGGACCTGGTCCGGCGGCTTCGGCGAGGCCGCGAAGAACCCGGCCGCCTTCGCGCAGTCCTGCTACGACCTGGTGAAGAACTCCAAGTGGGCGGGCGTCTTCGACGGCATCGACATCGACTGGGAGTACCCGAACGCCTGCGGCAACAGCTGCGACACCAGCGGCCGGGAGGCCTTCAAGAACGTCATGGCCGCCCTGCGGTCGAAGTTCGGCTCCGGCAGCCTGGTGACCGCGGCGATCACCGCGGACGCCTCCGGCGGCGGCAGGATCGATGCGGCGGACTACGCGGGCGCGGCCCAGTACGTCGACTGGTACAACCCGATGACCTACGACTACTTCGGCGCCTGGGACGCGGCCGGCCCCACCGCGCCGCACTCCCCGCTGACCTCCTACTCCGGCATCCCGAAGGCGGGCTTCAACACCTCGGCGACCGTCGCCAAGCTCAAGGGCCTCGGCATCCCGGCCACCAAGCTGCTGCTCGGCATCGGCTTCTACGGGCGCGGCTGGACCGGCGTCACCCAGGCGGCGCCGGGCGGCACGGCGACCGGTCCGGCAGCGGGGACGTACGAGCAGGGCATCGACGACTACAAGGTGCTCAGGACGAAGTGCCCGGCGACCGGCACGGTGGGCGGCACCGCCTACGCCAAGTGCGGGAACAACTGGTGGAGTTACGACACCCCGGCGACCATCGCCACGAAGATGACGTACAAGAACCAGCAGGGCCTCGGCGGCACCTTCTTCTGGGAGCTGAGCGGCGACACCGCGAACGGTGAGCTGATCAAGGCGATCAACTAGCCCCGCACACGGGGGCGGGAGCGGGGGACCACGAGCCTCCGCTCCCTGCCGTCCCTGCCGTCAGCCGTCCCTGTCGTCCCTGCCGTCAGCCGTCGCGGCGGGCCGGCGGCGGGGCCGCGTAGGACGGCTCCAGTTCCTCGACGGCGCGCAGGGCTCCGCCGAGGGTCTTCACGAGCAGGTCGCGCATGGTGTCGCGGGAGATTCCGGGGTGGTCGATCCAGTCGAGGGTGGCTCCCTCGACGCTGCACACCCAGGAGAGCAGACCCATGCGGGCCAGCGGGGCGATGTCGCTGCGGCCGTAGGCCCCTTCGGCGATGGTGGCGATGATCGCCTCCCGCACCCCGCCCCGTATGGCATGGACCTCGGCGTCGAAGCCGACCCCGCCGCTGACGATGGTGCGGTAGGCGGCCTGGTGGTGCTCGGCGAAGCGCAGGTAGCTGTCGATGGTGCGGTGGACGCGGTCCACGGCGGGCAGTTCGAGGCCGCTCGCGGCGAAGGTGACCAGATCGGCGACGGAGTCCTGGATGATCGCCAGGTAGTAGCCGCGCTTGGACTGGAAGTAGTAGTAGATCAGCCCCTTGGCGACATGCGCCTGCCGGGCGATGTCGTCCATGGACAACGCGTCGTAGGACGTGTCGGCGAACAACTTCCGCCCGATGGCGATGAGTTCGGCACGGCGCGCCACGGAGCGGTCGGTGCCGCGCATCTGGGGACGGACGGCGGCACGCTGTTGACGCATATTCAAATTCGACCCTGGTCTAGGAGGTCGGTGGGACCTCCGCAGTATGTCAGAACAACCAGGGCCGGTCGGGTGAGGCGCCGGCGGCCCGCCGCGTACGCGGCCGCCGGGTCAGAGCAGCGTCGGCCGGGTCAGAGCAGCCCCAGCCGGGTCACGAGCATCGCGACGACCACGACGAGCACCCAGCCCAGGACGTGCTCCAGGATCTTCGGGCCGTCTTCCTGGGGGCCGCCGGTGCGGACGCGGGTGGCGGTGGCCGGGTGTGCGGTCATGGTTTCTCGCAGAGGTCGGACGTACGGAGTGGAATCCCCCACCCATTTGTCCACCTTGCCACCCGCGACGGCGTTTGCGGCAGAGACGTTGCTCACACAGGTCGGGTCAGCGCACCCCCACCGCCGCGAGCGCCTTGCGCTGACGCTGGGTCGGGTGGGCCGGGAAGTAGAGGTAGCAGACCCCGCCGGTGCCGGAGACGACGTTGCCGGAGGCGTTGTACCGCTTGGTCCGCAGCCAGATGTTCTCGAACTCCCGCCGCAGGTACACCCGCCGCACCGCCGAGTCGTCCGCCGAGGCCGGGTCGCCCGCGATCACGTCGCCGTCCGCGGTGAAGCCGATCACGGTCATCAGGTGCCCCGAGGTGCCGTACCCGGCGCCGGTCAGCTCGGTCTTGAGGAAGGACTGGGACGTTATGGCCGGGATGCCCGCGGCGACCAGGGTCTCCAGGTCGGCGAGCGAGGCCAGCCTCGTGACCACGCCCTGCAGGCCGTGGAAGGTGGCCGCGTAGGCGGCGTTGAACGGCCAGTTGCCGCAGCCCTCGTACTGGTAGTCGTAGGTGAAGCGGGCCGCGTGGTCGACCTGCGGGTCGGCATAGGAGGGGTCGACCCAGGAGAGCTGCTCCGGGGTGAGCCGGCCGCCCCAGTACTCGACGATCATCTGCGAGGAGGTGGGGCTGCACCAGGCCTCTCCACCGTTGTCGTACTCCGGGTACTGGCCCTTGTGGATCTCCTGCGAGTAGCGCGGGACGCTCAGCTCCTGGGCGAGGCCGGGGCTCGAGGCCGGGACGGTGAAGCGGTCGGGGATGTCGGAGCCCATGGCGCCGAGCCGCCACACGGTCGGGGTGAGACGGGTGCCCGGCCTGCGGTAGAGGGTGAGACGCAGCCGGTAGGAGGCCAGGCGCAGGCCGGTGCTCGCGTCGTCGATGGCGAAGGTGTCGGTCCAGACGGTGCTCCTGCCGTCCTTCTGGCCGTCCACCGAGGTCCGCTTGATGTCCTGGTCCCCGGCCGCCCAGCGGCCCATGACGTACCAGGGGGTGGCGGTGCCGTCGGAGTAGGTGCCCTGCAGCTCGGCCTGCAGCCAGGTGCCGGCCGGGGTGTCCGCGTTCCAGGAGGCGACGACCTCGGTGGCGGGCACGGCGAGCCGGTGGACCGGGCCGGTCCAGGTGGCGTACTCCCAGGTGGCGGTGGTGCCGGTGTGCGGATCGGTGTAGTCGGTGCGGCCCGCGGGAGTGCCGATCACGACGCCGGGGCGGTGACCGGGGACGGCGCGGACGCCCTGGGTGGTGCCGCTGCGCCAGTCGTGGTGCGTCGTCCAGGCGTGGTAGTCGATGGGGCGGGCCGCGGCCCGGCCGGGGTCGTCGGCGTCGGTGGCGGGAGCCGGTGCGGTGGCGGCGGCCGCGGGTACGGCTCCCGAGGAGACCGCCGCGGCCACGGCGGCGGCGAGGACGGTTCTGCGGGACGGCTGCTGGGCTCTGCTCATGGGCGCGGATACCCCCAGGTGTCCGGGTCGTGGCTGGTCCGGTGCACGGTCGTGCGCCAACTATGAAGCAGACGGCATGCCCCTGCCAGCACTTCCACGCATGCCGCGACACGAATATTGGTCTGATCCTCTGAAAGCGGCGCCGACCGGTGCCTCACGGCTCCGGCGCGGGCGCGTCACGGCTCCGGCGCGGGCGCGTCACGGCCCCGGCACCGGCGCGTCGCGGCCCGGGCACCGGCGCGTCGCGGCCCGGGCACCGGCGCGTCGCGGCCCCGGCGCGGGGCCTGGTGCCCTGCGCCGGGGCCGTGGCGGCGGGTGCGGTCAGATGAGGTCCATCGCGGCGACCTCGTCGGGCCGGCCGTAGCTGACCGGGCCCTGGAAGCGGCGGCGGGCGGTGGCGAACCACCAGACCGTGGCCACGAGCAGGACGGCGGCCAGCGCGATCGGCGCGTAGTTGAAGGAGTCGACGGTGATCGGCGAGGCCTGCGGCAGCATGAACAGGACGCTGCTGAGCAGGATCCAGATGACCGCGAGCCAGCCGACCGGCCTGCCCCAGCGGCCCAGGTGCCAGGGCCCGGCCTGGAACTCGGCGCCGAGCCGCAGCCGCAGGAAGATCGGCACGGCGTAGGCGAGGAAGAGCCCGACCACGTTGACGCTGACGATGGCGGTGAACGCCGTGTGCGACCACCAGCCCGGCAGCACCAGGGCGAGCGAGCAGATCACCGCGAGCCACACCGCCTTGACCGGGGTGCGGGTGCGCAGCGAGACCGAGTGCCACCAGCGGGACCCGGGCATGGCGCCGTCCCGGGAGAAGGCGAAGATCTGCCGGGTGTTGCTGGTGAGGTTGGCGAGACCGCAGAAGAGCATCGCGCCGATCACGATGAGCAGCATCACCTTGGCGACGCCGAGGCCGAGGCCGTCGATGAGAATCTGGACGGGCGGCCCGACGGGCGAGCCGACCACCTTGCGGTAGTCGCTAATGCTGTAGACCAATGCAAGCATCAGGATCAGGCCGGTGATCGCCGAATAGCCGACGGCACGGGTGATCCCCTTCGGGGCGTTGACCGTCGCGCGGACCGTTTCCTCGGACATGTGGAAGCTGCCGTCGAACCCGGTGAAGGTCCAGCTGGTGACCAGCAGGCCCAGCATGCCGCCGTAAAGCCCGCTCGTGAAGCCGGTGTTGTTCTCGAAATGCGTCACGAAGGACGCCGACTGATGATGATCGGGCATCACTATGAGTGCGCCCACGATCACCACGAGTCCGATCAGCAGCCACCACACGGAAATCCGGTTCAGCAGGGCGACCAGTTGGACGGTGTAGGTGTTGGCCAGGCCCTGCAGCACGATGATCAGAGCCGTGATCAGGACCGTCTGGTGGGCGGTGGGCCGGTACGAGGTCCACTGCAGCTGGACGAACGCCTGGATGAAGGTCGCGGCTGCGTAGCCGGTGGCCGCGGTGCCGCCGATCTGTCCCACGAAGTTCAGCCAGCCCGTGAACCACGACCAGGCGCCCTTGTGCCGTTTGGCGAGTTTACCGGCGGAGAAATACAGCGCACCGCTCGTCGGATAGGCGGAGGCGACTTCCGCCATGGCGGCGGCGATGAAAAGCACCATGACGGAGACGCCGATCCAGCCGAACACGAGAATACGGGGGCCGCCCGCGTTCATGCCGAATCCGAACGACGAGAAAATACCCGAGAGGATATTGATGATGGTGAAGGAGATCGCGAAATTGTCGAACGCCTGGAAGCGTCGGGTAAGTTTCCGCGGATAACCCATTGCATGCAGGGTCGCGTCATCGTCCAGTGCGATCGGGTCTTCTCCCCCGCGGGCTTTCGCCCGTGGAGCCGGTATCCGTTCCGACACAGGTCGACCTTTCTCTTGGTGGGGGCAGAGCAGGTACGGGGGGTCAGGCGGGTCCCGGGACGGGCAGGCCGCAGGCGCGCCGGGCCCGGGAGAGCTGCTCGGCGGGGTCGCCGAAGGCACTCCAGGGCATGCGCGAGGCGTACGGGCCCATCGCCGCGAACACCGCCCGGGCCTCGAACTCGCGCTGGCCCATGACCAGTGCGTGTGCGAGGTAGGCCAGGTCGAGCACCGGGGTGAAGCGGTAGCCGGCCGCCGTGGGCAGCCAGTTCTGGTAGATCGCCAGTGCGGTGGAGCGCCATTGAGGCTGTTCCCAGACGCGGTCGGCGAGCAGTTGGGTGGGGTTGTAGCTCTCCACGAGGGCCACCAGCGGCAACAGCCTGAGGGCGGAGTCGACAGGAGCCCGCTGACTGAGGAAGGCGGCCACGTCCCAGGCGGCGTTGACCGAGCCGCCGTGACGTGCGAAGAAGCACGACAGGAAGCGGTGGTGGCCTTCGCGGTGCCACGGGTCCAGGGACAGGACATGTGCGAACAACCGCCAGGGGCCGGGCGGCGCGGTGAGCAGCCCCTGCGGGGCGGGGTCACGCAGCCGGTGCAGCCGGGCCATGGCGAGCTTCGCGACCCAGGGGGTGGGGTCGTCGGGGGCCATGACGGCGGCCCGGTCGCAGGCCGCCAGCGCTATCCGCTCCAGCGCCTCGGCGCGCTCGTCGTTCGCATCGGCGGCGCGCACCGCCCGCTGCACCGCCACCCGGGCCCACATCAGCGTCGCCTCGGGGGTCGGCTCCTCGGCCAGCCAGCGCTCGACCAGGTCCGTGCCGGCCGCCTCGGAGGCCAGCACGAGCGAGCGGTGGGCGCGCAGGGCGAAGTCGGATCGGGTCTCGGCGAGGACTTCGCAGGCGCTGAGATAACGCCCGGCGCGCACATCGACGCATACACCCGCCAGGACACGGTCGTCGGCCGCCGGGTGCCATACATAGTGCCCTTCGAATAACTCCGCGGCCATGTTCCCCTGTCCGTCCCCGTTTGACGCAGCGCTGTTGCGCAGGAGGCACCTTACTCAGCAGTCGGCGCGCCGGGAACGCCGAGCTGCACATATCGGTCAACCGATTTGGCAAGTTAATCCGTTAGATTGACCGGCGGTCAGCCAGTGGTTCAAGGGGGGACGTTTCCCGGCCCGCCGGTTCCGTCACTATGTGCCGCTACTAGACTGTTTCCGAAAAACACCCCACACCGCACCACACCTCAGGAATCGCCATTCACGACCTCGCCGCCCGGCTGCGCCGGCTTCCCCCCTCCCTGGGACCGGTCCGGCTCATCGGTGTCGACGGGCACGCCGGCTCCGGAAAGTCCACCTTCGCCGGGCGCCTGGCCGCCGCGCTGGACGGGGCGCCGGTGCTGCACCTCGACGACATCGCCAGCCACGAGCAGCTCTTCGACTGGACGGAGCGGCTCCTGGCCCAGGTGATCGGCCCGCTCTCCCGCGGCGAGACCGCGCACTACACCCCCTACGACTGGACGGCCCGCGCGTTCGGCGCGCCGCGCCCGCTGCCGCCCGGCCCCGTGGTCGTGATCGAAGGGGTCGGCGCCGGACGGCGGGCGCTGCGCCCGTTCCTGGCGCGGCTGCTGTGGATGGAGCTGCCCCACGAGGAGTCCTGGGCGCGCGGACGGCAGCGGGACGGCGCGGAGCAGCGGGAGTTCTGGGCCGGATGGGTCGCGGCGGAGCACGCGCACTTCGCCGCCGACCCTTCGCGCCCCCATGCCGATCTCCTGGTGCTCCAGACGCGGGAGGGGTACGAGGTGCTGCCGGGGCCCGCGACGACCGTTGGACCGGACCATGACGTCACCCACCGTGATGGACCGTCCTCAGTGTGGTGAACGTGTGAAGACCCTTGCGGGGGAACTTTCTTGAGTGCCTCGAGGCTGCTTGACCCGGGGGCCGTACAGGTCTTACGTTCTGAATGTGCGGCCATGAAGAGCCGCCCGAAGACGCGAAGCCCCCGGTTGTTCCCCCGTGATCGGGGGCTTCGTTCTGCCCTCAGTCCGTTTTCCGGGCGCCCGGCGCACCGATCCGCTCACCCTCGGTCACCACCGGCTGTGCGCCCCGTCTGCTCCCACCTCGTCAAAGGGCCCGTGCGACACCCTTCGGCACGCGGTCGTCCCACGGGTACGATGCCCTCGGTGCGACCTTCGAGCAACTGCCTCGCGCACCTGCAACTCCGGTCCGCGGCAAGCCGGTTCGGCCGCGGCGGCCGTCGGGCACCTGCCCGGTGGTGAACCGACGGGGGCACGGTTTGTGGGGGACGTGATGGACTTCGGCACGCAGGGCCCCGAGGCCCCGGCCGACCTCGCCTGGTTGCGGGGTGTGGACGCCTACACGATGGGTGCCTATCCGCAGGCGGAGGAGGAGTTCCGCGCCGCGGTGCGGATGGATCCGGGCATGGCGGACGCCTGGCTCGGGCTGCACGCGTTACGGGTCGACACGACGACCGCGCTGCTGCGGATGTTCCGGCACCGGGACCGCTTCGGGGAGCAGCGCGCCCGGCACCGCCGGACCCTCAACTCCTGGTACTGGCTGGGCTGGTGGGTGCAGCCGGTCCTGGAGAGCCCGCGCGACCTGCTGCTCGCCCATGCCTCCCACTGGCTGGACGGCCGGCACGTACCGGAGCTGGACCGGGCCCTGGCCGGGCTGCCGCCGGTGGACACCGACCCGCAGGTGCGCTTCCTGCACGCCTGCCGTGCCTATCTGGTCAAGGACTGGGACCAGCTGGTCAGGCACACCGACCCGCTCCTCGACGACGCCATGCTCGGCATCGAGGCAGGCCTGTTCGGCGGCATGGCCCGGGTACGGCTGGAGATGTACGGGCAGGCCGAGCCGCTGCTGTCGGCGGCCCTGATGCGCTGCCGCAGCGAGCAGCCGCAGCGCAAGGAACTGCGGTACTGGCTCGCACGGGCGCACGAGGGCACGGGGCGCAGTGCCGCCGCGCTGCCGCTGTACCGGGCCGTGCACCGGGTGGATCCCGCCTTCATGGACACCTCGGCCCGGCTCGCCGCGATCGCCGAGGGCGACGGGTACGACGATCCGGCCGACTTCGCCGCGATCACCCTGACGGGTGCCGGGCAGGACTCGGTGGACGGGCCGGACACGCTCGATCCGCTCTTCGGCACGGAGGCACGGGACCTGCGGCTGCCGGAGCCCGATCTGCCGACCGGGCCCCTCCCGTCGGTCTCCGATCCGGGCGTCCGGGTGAAGAGCGGTGTGCCGTCGCCCTCCTCGCCCCTGCCGGCGGGCCCGACCGATCCCGCACTGCTCGAGGAGGCCCTCGCCGAGCTGGAGCGGATGGTGGGGCTGGAGCCGGTCAAACGCCAGGTCAAGGCCTTGTCCGCGCAGCTGAACATGGCCCGGCTGCGGGCCGGGCAGGGCCTGCCCGTGCAGCCGCCCAAGCGGCACTTCGTCTTCTCCGGTCCCTCGGGCACCGGGAAGACCACGGTCGCGCGGATCCTCGGCCGGGTCTTCTACGCGCTGGGGCTGCTCGGCGGCGACCATCTCGTGGAGGCCCAGCGGGCCGATCTGGTCGGCGAGTATCTGGGGCAGACGGCCGTGAAGGCCAACGAGCTGATCGACTCCGCGATCGGCGGGGTGCTGTTCGTCGACGAGGCGTACTCGCTGTCCAACTCCGGGTACGGCAAGGGGGACGCGTACGGCGACGAGGCGCTGCAGGTGCTGCTGAAGCGGGCCGAGGACAACCGCGACCACCTGGTGGTGATCCTGGCCGGCTACCCGGAGGGCATGGACCGGCTGCTCGCCGCGAACCCCGGGCTCTCCTCCCGGTTCACCACGCGGGTGGACTTCCCCTCCTACCGGCCGCTGGAACTCACGGAGATCGGCAAGGTGCTGGCGGCGGAGAACGGGGATCTGTGGGACCCCGAGGCGCTGGAGGAGCTGCGGTCCATCGCCGGGCACGTGGTGGACCAGGGGTGGATCGACGAGCTGGGGAACGGACGGTTCCTGCGGACGCTGTACGAGAAGAGCTGTGCGTACCGGGATCTGCGGCTGTCGACGTACCCCGGGGCACTGTCCCGGCAGGACCTGGCCACGCTGCGCCTGCCGGACCTGATGCAGGCGTACGGGGAGGTCCTGTCGGGCCGGGGGCCGCAGGATCCCTCAGCGACGTAGGTACCCGGGGCTGCTGCCGGGCGCGGATGACATGGCTCGCCCAGCGCTTGCGATGCCCCCAGGAGCGCCCCGCAGGGGCGCGGGGAACCGTGCGACCAGCTCCCGCGCACCCGCGGACGGGGACGCTCCTACGTCGCCAGTGCCCCCTCCGGTTCTCCGCTGGCTCTCGGCTCGGAGAGCCTTGGCTCCGCGCTCTCCCGGTGCGCCGGATCCCGTACCTCGCCCACCAGGAGTTCGAGTACGTCCTCCAGGGCCACCAGACCGAGCACCTTGCCGGAGCCGTCCGCGACCTGGGCCAGGTGGGTGGCCGCTCGGCGCATGACCGTCAGGGCGTCGTCGAGCGGGAGTTCCGCGCGCAGGGTCGTCATCGGACGCCAGACGCGCTGGGGGACGGCACGCTCGGAGTCCTCCAGGTCCAGGACGTCCTTGACGTGGACATATCCCATGAAGGCGCCGGTCCCCGCCGTCACCGGGAAGCGGGAGTAGCCCGTACGGGCGGTGAGCCGGACGATCTCCCCCGGGGTGACCGACGGAGTCACCGTCACCAGGGACTCGCTCGGCAGCAGGACGTCCGTCACCGGGCGCGAGCCCAGTTCCAGCGCGTCCTCCAGCCGCTCCTGCTCCTCGGGGTCGAGCAGGCCCGCCTGGCCGGAGTCCTCCAGCAGCCGGTTCAGCTGTTCGCTGGTGACGACCGCCTCGACCTCGTCCCGGGGCTCGACGCGGAAGAGCCGCAGGATCCCCTGGGCGCAGGCGCCGAGGGCCACGGTGATCGGCCTGCAGAGCCGGGCGAAGTACACCAGGCCGGGGCTGAGCCACAGCGCCGCCTTCTCGGGCGCCGCCATCGCGAGGTTCTTCGGGACCATTTCGCCGATCACCAGGTGGAAGAAGACCACTCCGGCGAGGGCGATCACATAGCCCAGCGGGTGGATCATGCCGTCCGGGAGATGGACGGCCTCGAACACCGGTTCCAGCAGATGGGCCACGGTCGGCTCGGCGACCGCGCCGAGCGTCAGGGAGCAGACGGTGATGCCGAACTGTGCGGCAGCCATCATCTGCGGCAGGCGCTCCAGGCCGTACAGCACCTGGCGGGCCCGGGCGGTGCCGAGCGGTTCGATCTGGCTGCGGCGGACGGAGACGAGCGCGAACTCGGCGCCGACGAAGAAGCCGTTGGCGAGCACGAGCAGCGCGGCGAAGACCAGCTGGAGGACGCTCATCGGACGGCCTCCATGACGCCGGCCGCCGGGGCCGTCCTGACCAGGCGGACCCGTTCGGCGCGGTAGTGGCCGACCTGGCGGACGGAGACCCGCCAGCCGGGCAGGTCGGCGCGGTCGCCGGGGGCCGGGATACGGCCGAGCAGGTCGGCGACCAGGCCGGCGACGGTCTCGTACGGCCCCTCGGGCACGTCGAGGCCTATGCGCTGCAGGATGTCCACGCGGCAGCTGCCGTCCACGTCCCAGGCGGGCCTGCCGTCCTCCGGCGGGGCGGAGGCCAGCTCGGGCATGTCCTGGCCGTCGTGCTCGTCGCGGACCTCGCCGACGAGTTCCTCGACGATGTCCTCCAGTGTGACCACACCGGCCGTACCGCCGTACTCGTCGACGACGACCGCGATGGGCTGCTCGCTGCGCAGCCGGGCGAGGAGCGGCTGGACCGGCAGGGTCTCGGGGACCAGCAGCGCCTTGCGGGCGATGCGGCCGACCGGGGTGCGCAGCCGGTCGGAGGCGGGGATCGCCAGCGCGTCCTTGAGGTGGGCCATGCCGACGATCTCGTCGATCTTCTCCCGGTAGACGGGGAAGCGGGACAGCCCGGTGGCCCGGGTGAGGTTGACCACGTCCTCGGCGGTCGCCGAGTCCTGGAGGGCGCTGACCTTCACGCGGGGGGTCATGACGTGCTGCGCGGTCAGGTCGCCCAGGGACAGGGTGCGCACGAACAGGTCGGCCGTGTCCTGCTCCAGGGCGCCGGCCCGGGCCGAGTGCCGGGCGAGGGAGACCAGTTCACCCGGGGTGCGGGCGGAGGCCAGTTCCTCGGCGGGTTCGACGCCGAGGGCACGCACCAGGCGGTTGGCGACCGTGTTGAGCGCGGCGATCACCGGGCGGAACAGGCGGGAGAAGTGGTGCTGCGGGCCGGCCACGAACCGGGCGACCTGCAGGGGCCTGGACACCGCCCAGTTCTTGGGCACGAGTTCGCCGATCACCATCTGGATCGCGGAGGCGAGCAGCATGCCGACGACCACGGCGACACCGGAGGCGGCGCCGTCCGGGATGCCGAGCGCGCCGAACGGGCCGCGCAGCAGCCCGGCGAGCGCCGGTTCGGCGAGCATGCCGACGACGAGAGAGGTGATGGTGATGCCGAGCTGGGTGCCGGAGAGCTGGAAGGAGAGTTCCTTCAGCGACTCGACGACCCTGGGCGCGCGTTTGTCGCCCTCGGCGGCCGCCTTCTCGGCGTCCGGCCGCTCGACCGTCACCAGGCCGAATTCCGCCGCGACGAAGAAGCCGTTGGCGAGAATCAGCAGGAACGCGGCTCCGAGGAGCAGCAGAGAGAGGTTCATGGTGCCACCGCCTCCGCGGCAGCGCGGAGGCGGTCCGCGCTATGTCGGGAGGGGGCGGCGCAGGTACTACAGGACGATCCGTCCATCGCCGGAGAGGGTCACTCCTCGGGTAGCAGGAGCCCCTGTGCACCGGGGGGAGCGCAGGGGCGGAGGCGCAGTGAATCGCGCCTCCGCCACCAGATTAATCAAGACAGGGGCAGCTGTGGCAGGGTGGACGGCCCCGAGTCAGCCCTGATCTTGTGCGATGCGGGCCGCCGAGCGGGCCTCGGCGAGCGCCCGGAGGGCCTGTGCGTCGGCTATGGCGCGCTGCTTGGCGATGCCCGGCTGGATGCCGAGCGCGGGCAGGCTGGTGCCGTCACTGAGGTTGAGAAACACCCAGGGGTCGCCCGGACGGAGGTTCACCTGGAGGATCTCCGCCCACTCCAGGCGCCGCCTGGTGACGATGTTCACGACGGTGACGCCGGTCTCGTCGGCGACGACCTTCACCCGGGCGAGCTGCGCGAGCGCCCAGAAGATGAGCGCCCCGGTGATCACGAAGGTGAGCCGGTCCCCCGGGCCGAACTGCTCCAGGAGCAGGGCGATCCCGGATATCACCAGGAAGATCACGACGCCGGCGGTGAGCAGGATCGCCCGGGTGAGGCCCGGCCGGAAAGTGACCGGGAGGCTGGGCACAGGGGTCTGGTCGGACATGGCGGTGCGGCCCCTCAGAGGCGGCAGGCGTGGATCGCCGTGGTCAGGATGGCCCGGGCACCGATCTCGTACAGGTCGTCCATGATCTGCTGCGCCTCCTTGGCGGGGACCATGGCGCGGACGGCGACCCAGCCCTCGTTGTGCAGCGGGGAGACGGTCGGCGACTCCAGGCCCGGGGTCAGCGCGACGGCCTTCTCCAGCTGCTCGACCCGGCAGTCGTAGTCCATCATCACGTACGTCCGGGCGACCAGGACGCCCTGGAGGCGGCGCAGGAACTGCTGAACCTTCGTCTCCGCGGCCTCGTCGGCGTCGGCGCCGGTGCGGCGGATGACGACGGCCTCGGACTTCATGATCGGCTCGCCGAAGACCTCGAGGCCCGCGTTGCGCAGCGAGGTGCCGGTCTCGACCACGTCGGCGATGACCTCGGCGACGCCCAGCTCGATCGCGGTCTCGACGGCGCCGTCGAGGTGGACGACGGACGCGTCGATGCCGCTGTCGGCGAGGTGCCCGGCGACGATGCCCTCGTAGGAGGTGGCGACCGTCCTGCCCTTCAGGTCCTCGAGGGAGTCGGCGGTGCCCGGCTTGGCGGCGAAGCGGAAGGTGGAGCGGGCGAAGCCGAGCGGCAGGATCTCCTCGGCGTCGGCTCCGGAGTCGACGAGGAGGTCGCGGCCGGTGATGCCGATGTCGAGCCGGCCGGAGGAGACGTAGATGGCGATGTCGCGCGGGCGGAGGTAGAAGAACTCGACCTCGTTCACCGGGTCCACGATCCGCAGCTCTTTGGACTCGCGGCGCTGCTGGTAGCCGGCCTCATGCAGCATCTCCGCCGCAGGGCCGGACAGTGAACCCTTGTTGGGGACGGCGATGCGCAGCATGAGGTCGGCTTCCTTTGTTCGATCTCTGTGGGAGGGTGGTGCGGTTCGGCTCAGAGGTGGGCGTACACGTCGTCCAGGGAGATCCCGCGGGCGACCATCATCACCTGGACGTGGTACAGCAGCTGCGAGATCTCCTCGGCGGCCGCCTCCTTGCCCTCGTACTCGGCGGCCATCCAGACCTCGGCGGCCTCCTCGACGACCTTCTTGCCGATGGCATGGACACCCTTGCCGACCAGTTCTGCGGTGCGGGAGGTGGCGGGATCGCCGTGGGCGGCCTTGTGCTGCAGCTCGGTGAAGAGCTGCTCGAACGTCTTCTTGGACATGGTGGGCCCCACCCTACGCGCTTCGGGTGGTACCTCAGTGCCAGGGTTCAGATACTGAGCGGAGCGTGGCCGCCGTCGCCACCGCGGCCGTCACGGCCTCGTGTCCCTTGTCCTCGTTGGAGCCCTCCAGACCGGCCCGGTCCAGGGCCTGCTCCTCGGTGTCACAGGTGAGCACGCCGAAGCCGACGGGGACGCCGGTCTCGATCGAGACCTGGGTGAGGCCCTGGGTGACGCCCTGGCACACGTAGTCGAAGTGGGGGGTGCCACCGCGGATGACGACACCGAGAGCGACCACCGCGTCGTAGCCGCGCCCGGCGAGGACCTTGGCGGCGACCGGAAGCTCGAAGCTGCCGGGGACCCGGATCAGGGTCGGCTCGTCGATCCCCAGGTCGTGCAGGGCGCGCAGGGCGCCGTTGACCAGACCGTCCATCACCTTCTCGTGCCACTGCGCCGCGATGACGGCGACCCTGAGGTCGCTGACATTGCGTACGGACAGTTCCGGTGCACCCTTGCCGCTCACGTCTCTCCTAAGTGCTTTTCGCTTACTGGTTGCCACACGTGGCCGCGGACGCGGCCGCAGAGGCCGACACGGCGGGCGTGTCCAGCCAGGGCAGGTCGTGACCCATCCGGTCCCGCTTGGTGCGCAGGTAGCGGAGGTTGTGCTCGCCGGCCTGGACCGGCATCGGCTCGCGGCCGTTGACCTTCAGGCCGTGGCGCAGCAGCGCGTCGGTCTTGTCGGGGTTGTTGGTCATCAGGCGGACGCTGCGCACGCCGAGGTCGGCGAGGATCCGCGCGCCGGCGCCGTAGTCGCGGGCGTCGGCGGGCAGGCCGAGTTCGAGGTTCGCGTCGAGGGTGTCGCGGCCCTGCTCCTGAAGCTCGTAGGCGCGCAGCTTGGACAGCAGTCCGATGCCGCGGCCCTCGTGTCCGCGCAGGTAGACCACGACGCCGCGGCCCTCCTCCTGGATGCGCTGCAGGGCGGTGTCCAGCTGGGGACCGCAGTCGCAGCGCAGGGAGGCGAAGACGTCGCCGGTGAGGCACTCGGAGTGGACGCGGACGAGGATGTCCTCGCCGTCGCCGATCTCGCCGTGGACGAGGGCGACGTGCTCGACGCCGTCGACGGTGGACCGGTAGCCGTAGGCGGTGAAGGTGCCGTGCGCGGTGGGCAGGCGGGTCTCGGCCTCGCGGCGGACGGTGGGCTCGCTGCTGCGGCGGTAGGCGATCAGGTCCTCGATGGAGATGATCGTCAGGCCGTGCTTGCGGGCGAACGGGATCAGTTCGGGCAGGCGCAGCATGCGGCCGTCCTCGCCGGCGATCTCCACGATGGCACCGGCCGGGCGCAGTCCCGCGAGCCGGGCGAGGTCGACGGCGGCCTCGGTGTGGCCGTTGCGGACCAGGACGCCGCCGGGCTTCGCGCGCAGCGGGAAGACGTGCCCGGGGCGGACGAAGTCGTCGGCCCCGGCCGTGCCGCCCGCCAGCAGCTGCAGGGTGGTGGCCCGGTCGGAGGCCGAGATGCCGGTGCTCACGCCGTGCGCGGCGGAGGCGTCCACGGAGACGGTGAACGCGGTCTTCATGGACTCGGTGTTGTCCTCGACCATCTGCGGCAGCCGCAGCCGGTCCAGCTCGTCGCCCTCCATGGGGGCGCAGATCAGGCCCCGGCACTCGCTCATCATGAAGGCGACGATCTCGGGGGTCGCCTTCTCTGCGGCGACGACGAGGTCGCCCTCGTTCTCCCGGTCCTCGTCGTCGACGACCACGACCGGCCGGCCGGCCGCGATGTCGGCGATGGCCTGTTCGACGGGGTCGAGCCTGAAGTCCTCGATGCGGTCGGTGCCGTGGAGCAGGGATGCCGTGGTCATGCCGGCGCTCCTTCCAGAACGGGCTGCGGGCTCCTGCGGGAGCGCAGCCACCAGTCGCGCATGCCCCACAGGACGAGTGCGCCGTAGATGACGTAGACGAAACCGGAGAAGGCGTAGCCGTTGGCGAAGTTGAGGGGTACGCCGACGAGGTCGACGAGCAGCCAGGCGAACCAGAACTCCACCATGCCCTTGGCCTGGGCGTACATGGCGACGATGGTGCCGACGAAGATGTACGCGTCCGGCCAGGGGTCCCAGGACAGGGACGGGTAGGCCTTGAAGAGCAGAGCCACGGCGACCGTGCCCACGGCGGCTGCGGCGATCATCGCGCCGCGCTCGGTCCACGTGGCGAACCGGGGGGCGATGTGGCCGTCCGTGGCCTTGTCCTTGCCGCGGTTCCACTGCCAGAAGCCGTAGGCGGCGACGGTCATGACGACGACCTGCTTGCCCGCACTGCCGGTCAGGTGGTCGAAGAAGGCCGCGAAGAGGATCAGGCCGGAGACGAACTGCACCGGCCAGCTCCACAGTGAGCGCCGCCAGCCGAGGGCGAGGGCGGCCAGGCCGAAGATGTTGCCGACCATGTCCGACCACAGGATGTGCTGGCCGAAGAGCGTGAACGCCTCGGAGTTCAGCCAGTTCACTTGCCGGCCCCCTGACCGGCCGCGAGCAGCCGCTCCACGTACTTGGCGATGACGTCGACCTCGAGGTTGACCGGGTCGCCGGGCTGCTTGTGGCCGAGCGTGGTCAGGTCGAGGGTGGTCGGGATGAGGCTGACCGTGAAGAAGTCCGGGCCGGCCTCGACGACGGTGAGGCTGATGCCGTCGACGGTGACGGAGCCCTTCTCGACGACGTAGCGGGCGAGGTCCGCGGGCAGCGAGATCCTGACGATCTCCCAGTTCTCGGACGGCGTGCGCGCCAGCACCTGCCCGGTGCCGTCGACGTGGCCCTGGACGATGTGCCCGCCGAGTCGCGCGCCCACGGCGGTGGGGCGCTCCAGGTTGACGCGGGAGCCGACGGCCAGCGCGCCGAGACTGGAGCGCTTCAGCGTCTCGGCCATGACGTCGGCGGTGAACTCGTCGCCCTCGTGCTCCACCACGGTGAGACAGACCCCGTTCACGGCGATGGAGTCGCCGTGCTGCGCGCCCTCGGTCACGACGGGTCCGCGGAGCCGGAAGCGGGAGGCGTCGCCGAGGTTCTCGACGGCGGTGACTTCACCCAGCTCTTCGACGATTCCGGTGAACACTTCCCGGGTCCTCCTGCCTCATTCGGGCACGGACTCCGGGGCCTGTCGATGACGACAGAGTGAAACGGGTGAGCACACCGGGACGACGCCGAAGAGGACCCGTCCGCATGCCGACGAGCCCAGAGACGGCGGCGCGCACAGGTACATGCCCGCCCGCCGCGCACTGCCTCCCATCCGGACTTTAACCGTCGGTCCAGGAATTTCACCTGGTCAACCGGCCGCTGGAAGCGACCGGGTCGCGGACTGTAACCGCCGGTTCGGACTTTCACCGACCCCGGAGTGCGCTGCTTCTGGTACAGGGCCAGTGTGCCACGCCGGGCGGGCGTGCAGACAGGCGAGCCGTGTGGGCTCCCTCACAGTACGTGTCGCTGGACTTGCGCGGTGCAGCCGCACCGGTCAACTGCCCTGCGAGGAAGCCTGGTTGACCTTGGTCCGGACCCATTGACCGTACTGGTCTAGTCCTTTTAGGGTTCGGGCGGGCCCGGTGGCGGTGACGACGGCCCTTGCCCGCCGCCGGGCCGTCATGCCTCTGACAAGGTGGACGCATGACGACACTCCGGCCCGCCGACGAGTTCGAGACCCACCGCCCGCGGCTGTTCGGCCTGGCCTACCGCCTCCTCGGCTCCGCGCAGGAGGCCGAGGACGCCGTGCAGGACGCGTATCTGCGCTTCAGCGGCGCCGACCGCACGGCCATCGAGCACCCGGCGGCCTGGCTCGCCAAGGTCGTCACCAACCTCTGCCTGAACCGGCTGACCTCGGCCCGGGCGCGCCGCGAGCAGTATGTCGGGACCTGGCTGCCGGAGCCGGTGGTCACCTCCGACGGCGCGCTCGGGCCGCTGGAGTCCGCACAGCAGCGGGAGCAGGTCTCGCTGGCGATGCTGGTCCTGCTGGAGCGGCTGACCCCCACCGAGCGGGCGGTGTACGTGCTGCGCGAGGCGTTCGGGTACGGCCACCGGGAGATCGCGGGCCTCCTGGACCTGGGCGAGGCCAACTGCCGTCAGTTGTACCGGCGGGCGGCGCAGCGGGTGACCGTGCCGGAGTCCCGGTTCGAGGCCGCCCCCGAGCGGCAGGAGGAACTGGTCACGTCGTTCATCACGGCGGCCCGGGAGGGCGACCTCGCGGGCCTGGAGAAGCTGCTCACGGACGACGTGGTCTGGTGGAGCGACGGCGGCGGGAAGGTGTCCGCGGCCCGGCGGCCGGTCGAGGGCCGGGACAAGGTCATGCGCTTCCTGGTGGGCGGGGCACAGCGGTTCGCGGCGGATCTGGAGTTCACCGTGGTGGAGATCAACGGCACGCGCGGGCTGGCCGCATGGCTGGGCAGCACGCTGACCGGGGTCGTCGAGTTCGAACTGTCGGACGGGCGGATCGCGCAGGCGCGGGCCGTGGTGAACCCGGACAAGCTGGACTACGTACGGCAGCAGCTCACGTGCCCGTAACCGGGCCGCCCGGGGGCTTGTCACATTTCACGGGGGCCGGGCGGTCTCATCCGGCGAACGGCGCTCCGACCGGGGCGCCCCATGTCCGGAGGGACGGAACAGTATGACCACGATCCTGGTGACCGGCGGAACCGGCACGCTCGGCAGGCTCGTCACCGAGCGGCTGCGGGCGGACGGGCACGAGGTGCGGGTGCTCAGCCGGCACGCGCAGCCGTACGCCGTCGACCTGCGTGAGGGCGGGGCGGGTCTCGACGCGGCGCTCGCGGGCGTGGCCACGGTCGTGCACTGTGCGAGCAGTCCGCGGGGCGGGGACGAGCAGGCGGCGGACCATCTGATCGCTGCGGCACAGCGGGCCGGGGTGGGCCACCTGGCGTACATCTCCATCGTCGGCGTCGACCGGGTGCCGTTCGGTTACTACCGGTCGAAGCTCGCGGTGGAGCGCCGCATCGAGGAGTCGGGGCTCGGCTGGACCGTGCTGCGTGCGACGCAGTTCCACGACCTGCTGGTGACGCTGTTCCAGGGCCTGTCCAAGCCGCCCCTCATGCCGGTCCCGGCCCGGGTGGCGGACCAGCCGGTGGAGGTGGCCGAAGTCGCGGACCGCCTGGCCGAGTTGGCCGTCGGAGCGCCGGCCGGGCGGGTCCCTGACATGGCCGGCCCGGAGGTGCGGTCGTTCGACTCGCTGGCCCGTGCCTACCTCAGGGCGACCGGGCGCCGCCGGGCCGTGGCGAACGTACCGCTCCTCGGCGGGACCTACCGCGCCTTCCGCGCCGGTGGGCATCTCGCTCCGGACCGGGCGGTGGGCAAGGTGACCTTCGAGGAGTACCTGGCACGGCCGTTCGGGCAGGGCTGAGCGCGGCCGGTTCGGGCAGGGCTGAGCGCGGCGGTTCGGGCAGGGCTGAGCGCGGCGGTTCGGGCAGGGCTGAGCGCGGCGGTTCGGGGCCGCGACGGGGACACAGAGCCGTCAGAGCGGGTTGAGGCGGGCCTTGAGCAGGCAGAACTCATTGCCCTCGGGGTCGGCAAGGACGTGCCATTGCTCCTCGCCGGTCTGGCCGATGTCGGCCGGGCGCGCACCGAGCTTCAGGAGGCGTTCAAGCTCGGCGTCCTGATCGCGGTCGGTGGCGTTGACGTCGATGTGCAGCCGGGGCTTCCCCTGCTCCGGCTCGTCCCTGCGGCTGAGGATGATCGTCGGCTGCGGGCCGCCGAACCCTTCGCGCGGCCCGATCTCGAGGGTGCCGTCGTCTTCGCGATCGAGCACCACGAAGTCCAGGACCTCGCACCAGAACCGCGCCAGCACCTCGGGGTCGCGGCAGCCGAGCACGAGCTCACTGATACGACATGCCATGGACGAAACCTGCTCTCGGCGTGGGAACTGCGGGGGCGGCCGCGCGCGGAGCGCTTGGGCTTCCCGCAGTGGGAACAGGCTCGAGACCGTACCGGGCGAGGCGAGCAGGTGCGAAGGGTTTTGGGGGTCCTCGCCCCGTCCGGCCGGGCAGCCGGGCGAGGACCGAGGGCCGCGCAGTGGGGCAGGCAGCCGACTTCGGACGCACCCCAGGTGCATTGACCTGAGGCGTTGTTCACACAGCTGGCGGGTGGGTGGCCGCCGAGTGCGGGTAGGCAAGCGGTGGTGGCTGCAGGTGCGGAGGAAGTCTGCCAGTGCGGCGGCGCGTTCGTCGTTGCCGGTGTGCAGGGTGGTCCATGGTCCGCATCGCTCAGGCACATCCCGCCAGACCGTACCGGTGCGGAACTCTCACACGGTCCCGTCGAGGACCTTCCGGTCGTCCAACCGCTTCCGCCCCCGCAAGGACTCGGGCAGGAGCGGCCGGACGAACTCCCACTCGGCATCGGACAGTTCGGGGCGACGTATCAGCCGACCGTGATCCACCACTCAAGATCAGCACTCGACGACACGATGGGGGGCCCAGGGGCGCTCGGGCGGCGCGAACAGTTCGTCCTGGGCCCGCTCCCGGGCGCTCAGCAGTGCTCCGCGCAGCACGGCGGTCCCGCCGAGGCTGCTCGGCCGCACCTCGGTGGACAGGGGCGAGATCCCGCACAGCCGCTCCGCCACCAGCCCTGCGAGTACGGCTCCCCCGGCCTGCCCGACCTCCCCGCCGAGCACCACGCAGCCGGGGTCCAGGACGGCCACCACGGAGGCGACCCCGACGGCGATCCGGTCGGCCAGGGTCCGCAGGAAGCGGTGGGCGGGCGGGGCAGTGGCCGGCTCGGCGTTCCCGAGCGGGTCGCGCGTCACCCGGGCCACGGCGTCGCGCACCGCCACGGCCGCTCCGGGCCCGTCCGTCGTGGCCGGCACCGGCAGGCCGCACTCCGCCGCCAGGGTGACGATCGCCGCCGCCCCCGTCAGCGAGTGGAAGCCGCCGTCGCAGTCCTTCGCCGAGGGCAGCGACGCCGTTCCCGGGACCGGCAGGAAACCGATCTCGCCCGTGCCGCCGGAGGCGCCCCGGCGCAGGGTGCCGTCCAGGACGACGGCGGCACCGACGCCGTGGCCCAGCCAGAGCAGGACGAAGGTGTCCCGGTCACGGGCGGCGCCCTCGCGCTGCTCGGCCACCGCGGCCAGGTTGGTCTCGTTCTCCACGGTGACCCGGGCCTCGGGCAGCCGTTCCTGCAGGGCCGCGGCCAGGCGGCGGTGCCAGGCGGGCAGGCCGCCGGAGTCACGGAGATCGCCGGTGGCCGGGTCGATCAGGCCGGGCGCTCCGATCCCGAGGGTGTGCAGCCGGTCGGCTCCCGCCTCCTTCGCGGTCCGCTCCACCGCCGCCACCGCCTGCTCGACGGCGGGCCCGGTCCCGGTGTCCCCGCCGATCGGCACGGACGCCTCGGCGAGCACCCGCCCGACGAGGTCCGAGACCAGCACGAGGACACCTTCGGTGCGGACGTCGAGCGCGGCCAGGTGGGCGCGGTCGGCGACGATGCCGTACAGCCGGGCGTTCGGGCCCCGGCGCAGCTCGCCGGACTCCCCCACCACGGTGATCAGGCCGGAGGCGGTGAGCCGTTCGACGAGGTCCGCGACGGTCGGCCGGGACAGTCCGGTCAGCTGTTTCAACTGCCCTGCCGTCAGCGGGCCCTCCTGCTGCAACAGCCGCAGGGCGAGCCGGTCGTTGATGGCCCGGGCGGTGCTCGGTGATGCGGGCATGACGGGAATCCTCCCAGACGTGGGCGGCCGTAATACTCCCTATCTATCAGGCAGGGTCCCTGATAGTTTACGGCGATGCCATGAGGGCGCGGTGGGGCAATCCTGGGGAGGGGCCGGAACATGAGCGACGTGAGCTGCACACGCGACGACGTCAGGCACGCCCGGTACGCCGTGGCGGCCGTGTTCGCCGTGCACGGCGCCGTGACGGGCTCCTTCGCGACCCGGGTGCCGTGGATCCAGGAGCACGCCTCGCTCGGCGCGGGACAGCTCGGGTTCGCGCTGGCGTTCACGGCCTTCGGCGCCTCCTGCGCGATGCCGCTGGCGGGCCGGATCAGTCACCGCTTCGGCAGCCGCACGGCCCTGCGCGGGCTGATCGCGCTGTGGACGCTGTCGCTGGTCCTGCCGTCCCTCGCGCCGAACCTGTACACGCTGTGCCTGGCGATGTTCGCCTACGGCGCGAGCTCCGGCATGGCCGATGTCGCGATGAACGCGCTGGGCGTCGAGGTCGAGCGGCGGCTCGGGAAGTCGATCATGTCGGGCCTGCACGGCATGTGGAGCGCGGGCGCGCTCGTCGGCTCGGCGGGCGGCACTCTCGCCGCCCACCTCGGCTCGGACGCGCGTGTGCACTTCGCGCTCGCCGCGGCCGTCCTCACCGTGCTCGGCCTGCCGGCCTGCACCTGGGTCCTCGACGTGCAGCCCGCCGAGGACGAGGAGCCGCCGCCGCGGTTCGCGCTGCCGCCCCGCTCCGCGCTGCTGATCGGCGCGGTCGGCTTCTGCGCGGTGTTCGCGGAGGGCGCGAGCCTCGACTGGTCCGCGGTGTACCTGCGCGACCGGCTGGACAGCTCGGCCGGTCTGGCGGCGGCGTCGACGACCGGGTTCATGCTGACCATGGCGGTGGCCCGGATCGCGGGCGACGCGGCCGTGAACCGCTACGGCGCCGTCCGCACCGTCCGGTCGGGCGGCGTGCTCGCCGCACTGGGCGGCCTGCTGGTGGTCGTGGCAGGGCACCCGGCGGTGGCGATGACCGGCTTCGCGCTGATGGGGCTCGGGATCGCCGTGGTCGTCCCGCTGTGTTTCGCGGCGGCCGGACACGCCGGACCCAACCCCAGCCTGGCCATAGCGGGCGTGGCGACGATCACCTACACCTCGGGGCTGATCGCGCCGAGCCTGATCGGCGGGGTGGCCCAGGCGACCAGCCTGACGGTCTCGTTCGGCGTGGTGACCGCGCTGGCGGCCGGACTCGTGGTGTGCGCGGGGGTGCTGCGCACCGCCGGGCGCGGCGGCCGGACCGAGGTCAGCCGGCCGGCCGCAGCAGTTCCCGACCCGCGGCCCTGAAGGCGTCGCTCCACGGCGCGGGGCGCATGGTCGTCGCGTCCAGCCGGACCAGGACCCGGGTGCCCTGCGCGTAGGTGCGGGTCCCGTCGGCCGAGCAGAAGCGGAAGCCGTAGGTCAGGCCGGTGGTGCCGAGCCGTTCCAGCCAGAGGTGGACGGCGTAGGTGCCCGGGCTGGTCACCGGCGCCTCGTAGCCGATGCGCAGTTCACGGACGGCGTTGCAGGCGTCGCCGGCCGCCTCCCAGTCGCCGTCGAAGCGGACGCCGTGCTCGTTCCACAGCTCGGTCCAGGCGCGCTCCACCAGCAGCGGGTAGCGGGCGTTGTGGAGCAGCCCGAGCGCGTCCAGGTCGTCGAAGTGGACGGTGACGGGGATCAGCCGGCCGTGGGCGACGGCTGGGGCGATCGGGGCTTCGGCGGTCACGGGAGGGGCTCCTGAGCGACGGGTACGGGGCCGTGGGGACACCCACATACTAAGCGACCGCTCAGGAGCCCCGGCCGGCAAGCCCCTGACGGGCCCGGTCAGCCCGTGATGGAGTCCAGCTGCTCGGCGGCGGGCCTGAGCGCCCACAGGTCACCGCCGTCGGGCGCCTGGAGCCTCGGCACGGCCGCCTCGGCCGCCGCGTCCCCCGCGTCCGCCGCCGCATGGACGACATCGCTCGCCGCGTACCGGTGGAACTCCAGCTCGGGATGCGGCCAGGCGGCGGCGCCGGTCGCGGCCGGCAGCAGATAGTCCACCGCCTTGAACAGGCTCTGCCCGTCCGGCCCCTTGTACGACCACAGGTCCACGCCCACGTGCCGGCCGATGGCGGCCAGCCGGGTGTAGGCGACGAGGTCGAAGGTCGAGTAGTGCCAGCTGCGGGTACGGGCGAGTTCCTGGGGCTGGCTGCCGTCGGCGGCGATCTGCGGGGCGATGCGCCTGGTGCGCGCGTCGAGCACGGTCCGCCGGGCCAGGGCGGTGTCACCGGTGGCGCAGGCGAGGGCGGCCAGCTGCATGTCGTAGAAAGTGCCGTGGTTGTTGGCGGCCGCCCCCTCCTCCTTGCCGAAGTCGCTGTTCTTCAGCCAGCCGAGGAAGTCGGCGTTCCACTTGCCCATCGCGGACCGGTCCTTCGCACTCCAGCCGGGAGCGCCGGCCGCGAGGACGGCCTGCGCGTCGAGCACGCTCGTGTACGACTGCGAGAAGTCGATGATGCCGATGGCCCGGCCGTCGTACTTGCACGGGATGAACTGGGCGTGGTCCAGGTCGGGGTTCATCCGGGTGGCCGGGTCGAGGAACCAGGTGCGCAGGATCTGCCCGGCCTTCTCGGCGTAGCTCCTCCTGCCGGTGTAGTACCAGGCGAGTGACAGGTCGTAGGCCGAGTCGAAGACCTTCTCCGCGTCCTGGCGGTCCGTGCCGCTGTCGACCTCCGGATTGCGCTGCCCGTCGCGTTGGACGTACGGGCAGCCCCAGGGGTTGCCGGCGGTGGGGGCCGTGGTGGGCCACCAGTAGGGGGCCTGGCTCAGGTACTCGTGGACGTCGCCGCCGGGGGCCGGCCTCGGCTTGTCGACGACCGTCCAGGGGCCCTGGTCCAGCCAGCCGTCCGCGCGGGCGGTCAGGTCCTCGAGGGCACGCCGAAGCCCGGGGTCGTGGTCCAGCCGGGCCCGGGTCCGCTGGAGGCGGGCGCCGTCGAGGACGACCGTCCGCGGCGTCCCGGGTGCCGCGTGGACGGAGGGGACGAGCAGGGCCGAGAAGGTCGCCACCACGGCCAGGAGCACGGCCGCACGGGAACTTCCACTCATCGGGCACTCCGATCTTCGGGAGTCAGATATGTGAATACTGTTCACGAGGAGGACCGTGCGAGCGTAGAACGGCCAGGTACCCGTGACAATGGTTCGGACCGTCTTCACGTACAGAGAAAGCGAAACCCCACCATGAACCTCGGCGTGCGCTGGAAGCTGCACGGTGACGGGCGCACGCCCGCACCCGGAGCGGTGGTACGCCCCGACGAACGGCTCTCCTGGCCGCGCACGGTGGGCCTCGGCGCCCAGCACGTGGTCGCCATGTTCGGAGCATCCTTCGTCGCCCCGGTGTTGATGGGTCTGGACCCCAACCTCGCGATCATGATGTCCGGTGTCGCGACCGTGATCTTCCTGCTCGCGACCCGCGGCCGGGTGCCCAGCTACCTGGGCTGCTCGCTGTCCTTCGTCGGGGTGGCCGCCGTCATCCGCGCACAGGGCGGTACGAGCGCCACGGTGACCGGCGCGGTCTTCGTCGTCGGCGTCGCACTGTTCCTCGTGGGCCTCGCCGTCCGGCGCTTCGGGGCGCGGATCATCCACGCCACCATGCCGCCGGTCGTCACCGGCGCGGTGGTCATGCTGATCGGCTTCAACCTGGCCCCGGTGACCGCCTCCACGTACTGGCCCCAGGACCAGTGGACGGCCCTGCTGGTCATGTTCTTCACCGGTCTGGCGGTCGTCTGTCTGCGTGGTTTCTGGTCCCGCATCGCGATCTTCCTCGGGCTGGTCTTCGGGTACGGCATCTCCTGGGCCTTCGACCGGGTCTTCGGGAAGATCCACTCCATGAGCCCGGGCGGCAAGGTCACCGACCACTGGCGCCTGGACCTCTCCGCCGTCTCCAAGGCCGACTGGATCGGGCTGCCCTCCTTCCACGGACCGTCCTTCCAGTGGTCGGCGATCCTGGTCGCGCTGCCCGTGGTCATCGCCCTGGTCGCGGAGAACGCGGGACACGTCAAGGCGGTCGGCGAGATGACCGGAGCCCCACTGGACGACAAGCTCGGCACCGCCATCGCCGCGGACGGCGTCGGCTCGATGCTCTCGACCGCGGTGGGCGGCCCGCCCAACACCACCTATTCCGAGAACATCGGCGTGATGGCCGCGACCCGCGTCTACTCGACCGCCGCCTACTGGGCCGCGGCCGGCTTCGCGCTGCTCTTCGGCGTCTGCCCCAAGTTCGGCGCGGTGGTGGCCGCGATCCCCGGCGGCGTCCTCGGCGGCATCACCGTCATCCTCTACGGCATGATCGGCCTGCTCGGCGCGCAGATCTGGCTGCACGCCGAGGTGGACCTGCGCAATCCGCTGAACCTGGTCCCGGCCGCGGCGGGCATCATCATCGGCATCGGCAACGTGAGCATCAGGTTCACCGACACCTTCTCCCTCAGTGGCATCGCCCTCGGCACCCTGGTCGTCATCACCGGCTACCACACCCTGCGGGCCCTCGCTCCCGCCCATCTCAAGACGCAGGAGCCGCTGCTGGACGAGGGCACGTCCGCCTACGACGACGAGGACGGTCAGCGCGCCAGGTCGTAGGCGTAGGACGGGGTGAACGTGCCGGCCGCGCCCTTGCAGCCGTCCGACTCCCCCGGCAGCTTCACCCACAGGTAGGCGTCGATCCGGGCCTCGCCGGTGTCGAGGGTCGGCGCCCTGCCGATCCTCCGCCCCGCCGGGTCGCACCACCGGCCGTCCGGCGGGGCGCCGTTGCCGTTGCGGCTGGTGTCGATCACCGCGCCGAGGGACGCCGACCCGCCCAGGGCGTCGAGCACCCGCCGGTCGTAGGCGATCTCGTCGGCGGTGGTGCGGAAGTTGGAGACGTTGCTGAAGATCCCGTCGAAGGACGCGGCTCCCGCCTCCCGGAGAAGGGCGGCCTGCTTCTCGGGCGGGTTCCAGCCGGAGTGCCCCGCGTCGAAGTACACCCGCGCGCGGGGGTTGGCGGCCTTCAGGGTGCGGCCCGCCCGGGCGAGCGAGGCGAAGCGCGCGGCGCGGGCGGCGTCCGACAGGCAGCCGGACAGGGCGATCGAGTCCGGCTCCAGGATCACGATCACCTCGCCGGAGCCCAGCCCCCGGGCGAAGGCGTCGATCCAGGCGTCGTAGGCCGCGAGATCCGGCGCCCCGCCGCGGGAGGCGCCGCCGCAGTCGCGGCCGGGGATCGCGTACGGCACCAGCACCGGGACCCGGCCCTCGGCCGCCGCGCCCGCGGTGACCGCGCGCACCCGGGCGGCCACGGTGTCCGGACCGGGGTCGGCGAACCAGACCGCGGCCGGCCGGTCGGCGATCCGGGACGCGATGAGGGCGGTGCGCGGGTCGTCGGGGTGGGCGCCGACCCAGTCCAGCACCTGGGAGCCGGGGTGGCGGTACAGCAGGGGCGTCACGGTCGTCCGCGGCTTCCTCTCGGCGGCGCGGGTCGGGGCGGTGGCGGAAGGCCTGCGCTCCGGGGCGGCCGTGGGAGTCGGCGCGGTCCTCGACGAGGACGGGGACGGCGGCGAGGGGACGGCGGGCGGCGGCGCGAGAGTCGGTGTGCGGGTCACCTCCGGCCGACGGGCCTGGTCCGAGCCGCCGCCGTGGTCGAGCGCGGAGATCGTCCCGGTCACGGCTCCGGCCACGGTGACGACCGAGGCGACCGCGACCATCGCCGCGCGCCGCAGAGCCCGCCGGCGCGCGGCCCGGCGCGCCGCAAGGCGCTGGACACGTAAGCCTGACACGCTGTTGATCCCCCTCCTCACGCGCGGTGCCGCACCACGTCCCCGCCGTGCCGCTCCCGCCCGCACTCCCTGCACCACTCCCGGCCGCAATCTCTGTGCCGCTGCGGGCCGCGATCCCTGTGCCACTGCCGGCCGGGATCCCTGTGGCGCTCGAGGCCGCCATCGCTGTGCCGCTCCGGCCCGCCGTGTGCCGCTCCCGCCCGCATCGCTGTGCCGCTCCGGCCCGCCCCTGCGTTCCCCCGTTCCGGCGAAGCACCGGGCCGGTCGGCGCGCCGGTCGGCCCAGGGCTGGGACCCTTCCCCCATGGCGCAGCTGGAACACTTCACCACGCCCGTCGATGCCGTCCTCGCGCGGATGCGCGCCCTCGCCGCGGAGCTGCCCGCGCGGGACGGGGTCGCCGTGTTCAACCGCGTCTACCTCGCCGTCACCGAGGAGGTCGACCGGCGCCTGGACGCCCGGGAGTTCCCGGACCCGCGGGCGGCGAGTGCGCTGGACGTGCGGTTCGCCGAGCGGTACCTGGCGGCGGTCGACACGGTGGCCCGGGACCGCCGTCCGCCCGCCTGCTGGCGGCCGCTGTTCCAGTTCCGCCGCCATCCCGGCGTACGGCCGCTGCAGTTCGCGCTGGCGGGCATCAATGCGCACATCGGGCACGATCTGGCGCTCGCCGTGGTGGACACCTGCCGTACGCTCGGCTGCGAACCGGCCGACCTGGAGGACGAGTTCGACCGCGTGGGCGATCTCCTCGTCTCGCTGGAGGAGCGCATCCGCGAAGATCTGATGCCGGGTCCCGACCTGCTCCAGATCGCCGACCCGCTCACCCATCTGCTGGGC
The DNA here is from genome assembly GCF_040642095.1 of Streptomyces sp. NPDC020362. Classification (NCBI taxonomy): domain Bacteria; kingdom Bacillati; phylum Actinomycetota; class Actinomycetes; order Kitasatosporales; family Streptomycetaceae; genus Streptomyces; species Streptomyces sp. NPDC020362. Next base: position 1,123 of record NZ_JBFAET010000038.1, on the reverse strand, counting down.
TCCTGGAGCCTGGAGCGGGCGCGGGAGGCGACCTGGGCGGCGGCCAGGGCCCTGTGGGCGCTGCGCCACTGCGAGGACGTCGTCGAGGAGTTCACCGAACGCCTGGACGCGGGGGTGGGCTTCGCGGGCCGCATGCTGCTCACACCACTGGCCGACTGAACCGCCCCGATCCGGCCAACCCCGACTCGCCTCGCAGGAACTGCGGTGTGATCGCTGTACGTTGAAGCGGCAACCGATCGCGAAGGAGCACTCCGCACATGGCGACCAGGCTCGGACTCAGTCTTCCGCAGAATCGGCAGTACAACCTCGGCAAGGACGTGCCCGACGTGGCACGCACCGCCGAGCAGATCGGATACGACAGCCTGTGGGTCTACGAGCGGGCCCTGTTCCCGGAGCCCGCGGCCCAGGGCCTCTACGGCATCGAGGGCCTGCCGTGGCCCGACTCTTACCGAGGCGTGGCGGAACCCCTGGTCACGCTCACCCTGGCCGCCGCGGCCACGGAGCGGGTCCGGCTGGGCTCCAGCGTGCTGGTCGCACCCCTGCACCAGCCCTTCCAGCTGGCCAAGTCCCTGGCCACGCTGGACGCGGCGAGCGGCGGCCGGGTGATCGCCGGCTTCGGCACCGGCTGGTCGCTGGACGAGTACGCGGCGGCGGGCATCCGGCCGATCGCGGAGCGCGGCAGGGTTCTGGACGAGATCATCGACGTGTGCCGCGCGGTGTGGGGCCCCGACCCCGTGCGCCACAGCGGCCGTATCACCACGATCGAGTCCGCCGTGGTGGGCCCGAAGCCGGCCCGGCCGATCCCCATCATGCTGGCGGCGAGCAACAGGAAGGCGCTGATCCGGCTCGTCGACCGCGCCGACGGCTGGCTGCCGGTGGGCATGGGCGTGGAGCAGATCGCCGCACAGTGGCAGCAGCTGCAGGACCTCGCGGCCGAGCGCGGTCGCAAGGAACCCATCCAGACGGTCCTGCGGGTGAACACGGCGTACTCGGCGAAGGCGTTCGACGGGGAGGGCCGCCAGCCCTTCCACCGGATGTCCTGCGAGACCGGCTCTGACACGCAGCTGTGGACCTCTGTGGAGCGGCGACGGTCTGACAAGAACGCCACCCGGGACAGCTGTCG
>NZ_JBFAET010000037.1:0-63850 GCF_040642095.1 Streptomyces sp. NPDC020362 | reverse complement strand
GGAAACCATGAAGATCTTCCAGCCGATGCTCTTCGTCGGCCTGGGCGGCACCGGGGGACTGGTCGGCGCCGAACTCGAACGCAAACTGCGCACCGAGCTGTGCGGTCCCGACGGCATGGCGCTCAGCAGGCAGAGCGGCCACGCCCCCTTCCAGCTGCCCGACTGCCTCCAGTTCGTGTACGCGGACTACAGCGAGAGCGATCTGCAGCGGCTCCCGCAGTTCAACGTGGACCGGTCGCTGCGGGCCGCCTACGCCCGTACCTCCCGGGCCACGCACAACCTGCTGCCGAACTTCGACAGTTCACCCGAAGTGACCAAGATGCTCCGGGCGAGCCTGCGCGAGGAGGTGGCCGGCTGGCTGCCGCCGATCATCGACGAGCCTGAGGTCACCCCGCTCCGCAACGGCGCGGGCCAGCTGCCCACCGTCGGGCGCGCCGCCCTGTTCGCCACGCTCCGCCACAGCCTCGCCCCGGTCCTGGAGCCGCTGCTCCAGGCGATCGACGCGATCGCCAAGTCGGCGGGCGAGCTGAGCGAGCTGGGCGGCGGCAAGGTCAGCGGCTGCGACGTCTTCGTCGCCTTCTCGGTGGCCGGCGGCACCGGCGCCGGGATCTTCCTGGACTACCTGCACCTCATCAACCACGCCTTCCAGCTGCGCCGCTTCGACGGCGTGAAGATCTACCCGCTGGTCGTGATGCCGTCGTCGTTCTCCGCCGCCACCGGCGGCGGGCGCGAGGCCGAACTCAACGCGGCCCGGTCCCTGGTCGACCTGTTCCGGCTGGTGGACCGGCAGAACGCCCCGCGCGAGGGCGCCGAGATCGGCGACCTCGACTTCGACTCCAGCTTCGGCATCCGCTACCCGGGCTCCAACCCGGTCCGGCTGCGCACCGGCATCCTGCCCACGGCGTTCCTGTTCAGCCCGACCGCCGGCATCCGCGCGGACGACCTGCGCCGCTCCATCGTCTCCCTGGTGATGTCGCTGATCGGCACCGAACTGGGCGACGGCCGCTCACGGGGCCGCAAGATGGCGGCCGACGACGACTACCAGACCTTCGCCGCGAGCTTCATCAACCGGGGCGTGGCCCGCGGTTCCCTGTCGCCCACCGGGATCGGCCGGCAGGGCGTCTCCACCAGCCTGGTGGCCTCCATGACCGCCCCCATGGACCAGCTGGCCGACCTGGTGGCCGGGCGGGTGCTGCGGGAGGCGGTCACGGATCTCGTGGAGCGGCCGCGGGCCGTGCTGCGGGACGGCGCGGTGCCGATGATCCGGCAGCTGTTCGCCGACGCCCACCTCGAAGAGCTGTGGGAACGCAGGCAGCTGGCGGTGCCGGAGCCCGATCCGCTGCCACGCGGGGGCAGGAACATCGAGCAGGCCCTCGGCGAGCGCATCGCCGACATGCAGCGGCTGCTGTCCGACCTGCGGGCCGAGGCCGACCGCCAGGCAGCCGTGATGGCCGACCGGTTCGCCCCGCGCCCCGCCATCGACAAGCTGTTGCAGAGCGCCGACCCCTTCCTCGTCGAACGCATCGTCAGGGGCATACCGGACAGTGAGGAGACCATCCCCCGGCTCGGCTTCCTCGGCATGCTGGACAGCCGCGCCCGCGGCCCGCAGCGCCCGCCCGGGGTCACCGAGCAGCCGCCCAAGATCCCCCGGATCAAGGGCCAGCTGGCCGGCCTGGCACCGGCCCGCTGGGGCGACGACGACGTCCAGGCGGCCATCCAGGAGCAGGACGCCTGGTACCAGTGGCGCTGCCGGACGGTGTGGCACGAGGCCTGGCGCGAGCAGCAACAGCACTGGCAGCCCCAGGCGGACGCGGCCGGCGCCGACGTCGACCGTCTGGTACGGGCGTTCCGCCACCACTGCGACCAGGAGCGCAAGCACTCCGCGCAGAAGGGGCACGAACTGTACGAGGACCGCACCGGCATCTCGTACCTGCTCCCGCCCCAGCGCAACCTCAACCACTTCTACGAGGACGTCGTCGCCCGGCTCATCCGCCGCGAGGGGCTGCGCGAGAACGACTACGAGTCCGCGCTGCTGCTCAAGCTGGTCGACGGGGACACCTGGCGCCAGGTCCTCGCGCGCAGCCGCCGCGACCCGGAGGGCGCCGTGGCCCAGGTCAAGGGACAGCTGGAGGCCAGGATCACCCGGCTGTTCGCCGAGAGCGGCACCCATCTGGAGGAGCGTCCTCTGCTGCCGGCCATGGGCACGCTGCTGGCCGCCGCGGCGGGCAGCGCGGACGCCACCGACCAGGTCAGCAAGGAGGCCCTCGACCTGTTCGGGCGCAAGCTCGCCGGGCTGCTGCCCGTCGGCTTCACCCCGGAGGGCACGGGTCCGCTGCGGGTCCTGGTCACCCACCCGCGCGTGCAGGCGGTGGAGGAGGTGCACGAGTACCTCGGAAAGACGCTGCGGCTGCCCTCGGACGCGAAGCACTCCGTGGAGTACCGCGGGGTGGAGAGCGACTCGATCACTGTCGTCCTCTTCCGCAGCGAGATGAGCCTCACCCAGGTGCCCGAGGCCCGCAAGGTGCTGCGCCAGTGGGCCCGGGCCAAGGAGTCCGAACAGGCCCAGGACGTGCTGCGCTGGCGCCAGCGGCTCGGCTACCGGGACAACTGGATGGTGAGCAGCGAGGAGGACCGGCGCACCATCCTGCACCGGCTGCTGTGCTGCCTGTGGAACGGCCAGGTCGACGTGGTGGACGGCGACCCGGCGTCGCCGGAGCGGGTCCGGCTGCGGCTGTTCCCGGACAACGGCGCGAACGTGCCCGGGGTCCGGCTCAGGCTGGGCGACTTCCCCGGCGGCGTCTCGAGCTGGGCGGAGCTGCTGCGGTCGTACGAACGCTGGACGGTGCTCGACGACGAGCGGACGGTCGAGGACTACTGCCGTGAGCTGATGGGGGCTCAGCCGCTGGGCCTCGCCCGCACGGGCAGCGAACCGCACCCGCTCTTCGTCGACCTGGTCGAGAAGATCGCCCCGCGTCAGCTGGAGCTGCTCGCGGACCGCCGGGAGCGGGGCGGCGAGCGGGTCGAGGGCTGGGTACGGCCGCTGTGGGAGTTCTGGGCGGAGACCCTGCCGGCCGCCCTGGACAAGGAGTTCGGCGACCAGCGCGCCGTCCAGCCCACCCTGCGCACCCTGCTGGAGCACGTGCGCGGCGGCATCCCGGCCCGGCCCCGAGTCCGCGACGACGTCGCCGAACCCCGGCGCACGGCACCCGAGGACGACGACTGGGGCACGGCACCCGCCTCCTCCTTCGACACCTACCGGCGCGAGGGCGGCCGGGACGAGCCGGCCGACAGGAACGGCACCGGCGGCTACGGCGAGGACCGGTCCCACGCCGAGGACCGGCACCCCGGCGGGGACAGGGCCTACGGCGGGGACAGCAGGGCCTACGGCGGGGACAGGCCGTACGCCGAGGACAGGCCGTACGGCGACGAGAGGCGCCGCGGTGAGGAGAGGCGGTACGAGGACGACCGGCGGTACGGCGAGGAGGCACGGCACAGCGACGACAGGAAGTTCGCGGAGGAGGCACGGTACGGCGACGACAGGCGCCACGACGACCAGCGGCACGACGACGATCGCGGCAGCCGGTTCCGGAAGGACGACGAGGACGGCCGGGAAAGCCGGGACGGCTGGGCCGACTGGAACGGCCGCCGGGACGACCGGTCCCCCTCCGGCTCCGCGGGCGACGCGGACGCACGGCACCGCGAGGAGGACGTGCCTCCGGCGCCGTGGGACGAGCCGGGCGACCGGGAGACCCACGGCAGCGACGACGAGCGCGACCGGCTCCGCCGCAACCCGTGGGACGGTGACGCGCAGTGAGCATGCCTCAGGACTTCGGCGCCGTCATCCATCTGGACCTGCGGGCCGGAGCGGCCGAACTCGACAGCCCCGCGGCCCTGCGCTCCAGGGTCGCGCGGCAGCTGGGCCGGGCCGGCCTGCCGGAACCCGACGATCCGCTCTTCCTGGTGGTCGACACCCCGGCCGGGCTCACCGACCACCAGCTGCAGTACGAACTCCTCACCGGCTTCCGGGCCGTGGGCGAGGTCAGGCTCGTGGTGCTGCTGGTCGGCAGCGCGCCGGGCTCGTACGCCGGTGAGGACGAGGCGTTCCAGCCCGACCGCCGGCTGGTGCGGCCCGCCGTCCTGCGCACCTCGGGCACCGCGCTGCTGTGGGCCGGCGATCTGCGCTCCGCCCGCACCGCGCTGGAGCAGCCCGAGCCCGACGACCCGGACGCGCTCGCGGTCCTGGTCGGCGTGCTGTCGGTGCCGGACCTCTACCTCAGGGTCCTGCAGGCCATCGGGTCACTGCCCGAGGCCGTCGCGGCGCCCGGGGTGCGGCTGCTGGAGCAGGACCTGCCGCCGGAGGTGCGCGACCGGGCCTGGCGCGACGCGCTCACCCGGTTCGCGGGCGAGGACACCGAACTCGCGCCGGACGTCCTGCTGACCGCTTCGTCCGGGGCCGATCTGCCGGAGCCGCTGCGCGCCCTGGTGGCGCTGCGCAGCGGCCAGGCCCTGCGCCACCGGGAACCCGGTGGCGTGGCGGAGGACGCCTACCTCACCTGCGCGCGCGCCCTCGACCACGCCGAGGACGCGCTCGCCGGGCTGCAGGGCCTGCCCGGGTTGCTGCGGCCCACCCGCAGGCTGGCGTTCGAGGCGGACGTCGACCAGGCGCGCGAGGCCCTCGACGAGTACCGGGACCTCGTCGGCACGGCCCTGCGCGGCGGCGGTGGTACGGGACCGTCGGCCGCCGAGTCGGCCGCCCGGCTCGCCGCCCTGGGGCTGCGGGTGCCGTCGGCCGAAGGCATGGGCGAGCGGATCGGCGAGGGCCTGAAGGACTTCGCCGGGAAGCTGCTGGGCCAGGGGCTCCCCATGCGGGCGGTGGCCCAGCGCTTCACCGGTCTTGCCGGGCGGGTGGAGCCGCTGCCGGGTTCGGCGCTGCTGCCGAAGCTGGCAGCGCACTCCTCCGACGCCGTGGCCCGCCAGACCGGATCGGAGGGCACCGCAGTGCCCGGCCTCCCGGTGGCCGCCCCGCTCGCGGCCCTGGCGGGGCTGCTCGGCGCGCTGTGGCAGGGGCTGTTCCTCGCCCTGGCCCTCGTCGTCCCCCTGCTGTTCGTCGGCACGGCGGTGCTGGGGGCGGCCCGGCTGCGCGGCAGCGGACGCCCCGGCCGCTGGGCCGTGGCTCCCCGCGTCGGGGCGTTCGCCGGCGCGGCTGTCGGGGCGGGGGTCGCCCACCTGACCGGGCCCCCGGCCTGGCTGGGCACGTTCGGCCTGCTGGCGGGGCTCGGCGTGGCCTGGGAGACGGCGCGCCGGCTCTGGCAGGCGGCAGCCGCCGCCTGGGCGCCGGGCCGTACGACGGCCGTACTGCGGCGGCACCTGGCGGGGCTCGACGCCCTGCTGGCCGAGGCGGTCCGGGAGCACTGGGCCGTGGAGGAGCGCCTGTACTGCGCCGACGCCGCCCGGTCCGTCGCCGGCATGCTGCGGGCGACGGCGGCCGCGGCGGAGGCGGAGGCGGTGCCCGAGCCCGAGCGGCTCTGGGCGTCCGACGCCTTCGCCGGGCCGGGCGCGGGGACACCCGACGACGACGGCTGGCTCGCCGGCCCCTCCGGACTGGAGCCGGACGACGCCTTCGACGCGTCCGACGAAGCCGAGGGCGACTGGGCGAGCGTGTACGCCTGGCAGGACGGCCAGGCGTGGGACGAACCCGCGGCTCCTCAGGAGCGGGAGAAGGGGCCGGGGGAGAGCCGGGAGAAGAGCGCCGCAGCCCCCAGGGGGGAACGCACCAAGGGGGTGCCGCGCTGGCTCGAGCGGGAGAACGGCGAGGGCGGACCGGAACTGGTCGCCACCCTGGCCGCGGATCTGACGGACGCCGCCCTGGAGGCCATGAAGCCGTACTGGGGTGCCGTCGAGCGCGGCCAGGCCGGCACCCTCGCCATCCGGCGAACCGAGGAACGGGTCCACGAGCTGCTGTCGACAGCCCGCCGTCACCTGGAGCACAACGGCGTGCTGGCCCCGCCCCCGTTCGCCGCCGCCCGCCGCGTCCGCGCCACCTCGGCGAACCTGCTCGGCACCGACCCGTACGGGCCGGCCGAACTGGTCGGTGCGGAGGCCGACCGGCAGTCCGTGGTCCAGCTGTCCTCACCCGAACAGGGCGCGCTGCTCAGCCGCGACCCGGCTTCCGCGGTGTGGATCAGGTTCGCTCCGAGGGCTGTGCGCGACGAGGTCGAGAGGGCCTGGCGGTCCAACGGTTCGGTCCAGCCGGAGGAGGTCCTGTGGACGTCCTCCGGACGCTACGCCGGCCTGGTCCGGCTCACACCGCTGCGGATGGGCGTCGTGGACACCATCCGGCCCCGGTACGGCTCGGGACCCGACGAACCGGGAGGCCCGTACGACGGGCCGAGGAATCCGTACGACCGGGCCGACCCGTACGAAGGGCCGCGCTCGTACGGCGGTGCCGGTTCCTACGACCGGGCCGGTTCCTACGAGCCGCCGAATTCCTACGACCGGCCGCCTTCCTACGGCCGCTCGGACAGGTACGACCGCTCGGACAGGTACGACCGGCCGGACCCGGGCAGTCGGCCGGATCCGGATCGCCGAGGGGACGGTGACCCCTGGTGACCCGCACTTCGCACCCCGGCCGCGTGCACCCGTACGGCCCCGCGCACATGTACGAAGGAGAGGACCGTCGGTGACCAGCTCTGTGCATCCCCCTCGGCCCGGGCCGGGCGGTACGTCCCCGGACAAGCTCGCTTTCACCGTGCCCTCGGGCTGGCGCCGGGTCACCCCGGCCCGTTTCGGCCGCGAGTCCCGCCGCGACCCGCTGCTGCCCCAGCTGATCCGCAACTGCCTGCTCGACGACGACGCGGAGCAATGCGTGCAGGTGCGCCTGACCACGGCCGACGCGGCCAATCCCGCGGCGCGCGCCCTGCTGGACACCGAGGCGGGCACCGCCCTGCAGCTCCATCGCGTGCTCGCCGACACGGAGTACGCGGCGCTCTTCCCGAGGATCATCGGCTACGAGCTGGACGCGGCCGAGCCGTTCCTGCTGTACGCCGCACCGCGCGGCATCGCCGCCGCGCGGACCCATGTGATGGCCGCGAGCGACCAGCAGCGCCTCACCCGGGACCTGATGCTCGCCCTGTGCCTGCTCGACGGCCAGGGCCTGGTGCCGCGCGGTGTCTCGCCCGCCACCGTGCTCTGGGACGGCGCCCGGGTCCAGCTGTGGGGGCTGGAGGGGGTGACGAGGACGGGACGGCCGAGGAGCCCGTGGGGCCGGCAGCCCTTCTGCTCGCCCGAACAGCGCCAGGGCGAAGGCCTCACCGACTCGCGGGACGCGGTGTGGAGCGTGGCCCAGGTGCTCTACCGGCTGGTGACCGGCCGGCCCGGACCCGCCGACCGGGCCCCCGCCGACCTCGGTGAACACCGCGTGCTCGACCAGACGTTGCGGCGCGCCTTCGCCCCGCGGGCCACCGACCGGCCGACGCCCGCCCAGGTGCTCGACCTCGTGGCACCGGGAGCCGCCCGCCGTGTCCGGCTCACCCTGCCCGCCGACGAGATGCGTGGGCACCGGGAGGCCTTCGAGGAGTCGCTGCGCCTCAAACGGCAGGCGCCCGTCGCCCGTTCCGAGGACGGGTCCGGGGCGGCGGCCGGGCGCGGCACCGGCGATGTGTTCTGCCCCTACTGCCTCGAGACCATACAGCTCGATCTCGGCAAGCTCTTCGTCACCGACAGCAGGATGCAGTACAAGCCGCTGGACCTCGGCGGCATCAAGAACCCGGTGCGGCGGCACGACGTCATGCGCGGTGCCGTCCAGAAGTGCACGGCGGACGCGGACTTCCCCGAGCACTTCATCCCGGTGCCCTACCTGATGTACGGCCGCCCGCTGACCGTCGCCATGGTCGGCCAGTCCTCCACCGGAAAGAGCCATCTGCTGACGCAGATGATCGCGGCCGTCACCGACGGCGGCCTGGAGCCGTTCGGGCTGAAGTGGCAGTCCGTCAACCCGGAGCAGCACGCGCGTTTTGTACGCGAACGGGTGCAGCCCCTGCGCAGCGGCAAGGTCCTGGACCACACGGCCGCCCTGGGCAGGGACGACTTCGCACGCTTCGTGGAGTCGCTGCTGATCACGGATGCCCGGGGGCAGGTGCGCCCGGTCGCCTTCTTCGACCTCGGCGGCGAGGACCTCGTGCGCACCGATGCGGCGCTGCGGTTCCTGCTCGGGGTCGACGCCCTCCTCTTCGTCGTCGATCCGGCGCTGGCCCTGCCGCTGCCCCAGCTGGAGCACGTCAGGGAGCGCTGGGGAGTGGAGGTGAACCGGGACGGCGACCTCGCCTTCGGCACCATCCTGGACCGGCTGCGGAAGAGCGGCCCCTACCTGGAGGTGCCGGCCGCGATGGTGCTCGGCAAGGCGGACCTCCTCCGGTTCCAGCCGCCCGTCGACCGGTGGCTGAGCCGGCCGCAGGCCACAGCGCTCGACCCCGTGCTGATGCACCAGGAGAGCCGGGACGTGTACGGGCTGCTGCGCCGGCACGCCGGGCAGGCGTGGCTGCGCCCCTTCGACGCGATCCGCCGGTGCACCCTGCACATCGCGTCCGCCACCGGGGGCCAGGAGGCCCACGGCCGCTATCCGGCGGGTGCGGGGCCCCGGCGAGTGCTGGAACCGCTGCTCGCGCTGCTGGCGATGCACGGCCTGATCGACGTGCCGGGCGGTGCCGAGGCGTTCGCGGTGGGCCAGACGCCCGTCGTCGAGGCGGTGCCGTGGCCGGGTGCAGGGGACGCGGCGGGCACCAAGGACAGAGAAGACGCAGAGGGATCCGGGGGAGAGGAACTTCAGTGAACGGCTTCCAGGACCGGGACTCGGTGCATCAGGTCGTCTTCCGCTGGGACGGCAACCACGGCCGCCAGGGCACCGGCATGAACGCCGTCGCCCACTCCTGCCCGGCCGAGCGCGCCGAGGAACTGGGCCGGGACCTCGGCTCGTTGCTGTGGGTGTCCGGCGCGGCGGCGGCACGGCCCAGCGTCGTGCGCACCCTGTCCCGTGACGGCGACGTCATGCTCGTACAGCGCTGGCCGACCACCGACCGGGCGGGCCGGCCGAGCACGGTCAGCCACGTCCTCGTCGGCTCCCCCGCGGTCCTGAAGACGCGTCAGTGCCTCGGCCTCGCCTGGGGCGGCTGGCGCAGGCAGGACAGGGCCGAGCGCGATTCCGGCCGGCTGTCGGAGCTCGACTGCCGCAAACTCGACGACCTGGCGCGCACCCGGCTGCCGGACATGCTGGAGCTGCTGCCCACCGTCCAGCACGCGCTGATCCTCGCCACCGCGGAGCTGCTGCGCGATCCCGCGCAGCGGGTGTCGCTGCTCCTGGAGGACAAGACACCGCGCGACTGGCCGGACCCCGACGGGGTGCCGCTGGTCTATCTCGGGCTGTTCCTGCTCTTCGGGTCCTGGCTGCGGCACGAGTGGACGTTCGCCACCTATGACACGGTGGACACCCACCCGCTGCGGCTGATGTCCGTACCGCGCTGGGAACCGGACACGGGCGGATCCGGCCCGCTCGCCCGGGTCATGGGCCGTCGGGTGTCCCGGCCCGGGCTGGAGCACGCGGCGGCGCAACGGCTGGTGGACTACCTCCTCGCGCACCGCCAGGCCCCTCCCGGCGTGCCGCACCTCGTCGAGGACCTCGCCGGCGGCGCGGCCCTCGACTGGGAGCGGCGGCGCGCCCGGCTCCGGGACATCCTCGCCACCGACCGCCCGGCGGGGCACCGGGCCGCGGCGCCCGCGTCCCGCGCGGCGGGAGGGAGCCCGGCGCCGGACCGGGACCGGGATCCGGACCGCGACGGGGACCTGGCGCGGGACAGGGACCTGGATCTGGACCTGGACCTGGATCCCGGCAGGGACCCGGACCTGGATCGCGACAGGGACCCGGACCTGGATCGCGAGCGGGACCGGGACCTCGACCGGAGCGCGGAACAGGGACGCTACGGCGGGCAGGCGCGGGCCCGGGAACAGGAGCGCGAGCAGGGGCAGGCGGGGGCCACGGTCGGCCCGGAGCCGCGTCCGGAGGCTGCGACCGCACCACCACCGTCGCAGACCTGGCAACCGCCCGTGCATGGGCCTGCCCAAGGGGCCGCGCAAGGGCAGGCGCACGGGACCGGGTACGGGACCGGGTACGAACCCGCACACAAGCCCGGGTACGAACCCGGGCCGGGTGCGCCGCAGGGGTCCGCACCCGGCAGCGGTCTTCCCAGGACCGGGCCGGCCGGGCCGACCGTACAGACCGGGCCGGCCGGGCCGACCGTACATGCGGGGCCGGCCGGGCCGAACGTTCCGGCCGCCCGTGACCCGTACGCCCTCCAACGGGAGCTGCGCGAGCACCACCGCGGGGACCACATGCGGCGCAGCCTGCTGATGGCACAGCTGGCCGAGCAGCCCGACGCCTTTCTCCTCGGCGAGCTGCGCTCCGGCCAACTGCCGCAGGACTCCCTGGATCTGGTGCTCAGCGAGCTGGGGAAGTCCGGCCGCGTCAAGGTGCGCGACCGCGACATGCAGCACGCCCTGTGCGCGGAGGTGCTCAGCAAGGATCTGTACTTCACGCCGCAGAAACCCGGCACGGAGCACGCGTCCAGGGCCGCCATGTCCGAGCGGGCGGCCGTGCTCTTCCACTGGGCCGTGGCCCCGCTGGCCCGGGACGAGCGCTATCTGAACGAGCTGCTGGAGCTGCAGTACCGGATGAGCCGGGACCGCCACCCCACCACGGGCAACTGGCTCTGGCGGACCATCGTCGAACCGCCCAACGGCCAGGTTCCCGATCTTCCGCCCGCACTGTGGCGCCAGATCCTGCAGGACGCGATCAGCCGGAGCAGCAATCCGCCCACCGTCCCGCCGGCACCCGTCACGGTCCCGATGCCCACGGCTCCCCCGCAGCCCCGGGGGCATACGGGCTCCTCGGTCTTCACGGCCGAACGGTCCGGCCTCACTGCCCGGATCGGTGAGCTGATGGTCAAGCCGGGCTGCTTCATCGGGACGGCCGTCGGTGTGCTGGTCGTGCTCATCGTCGCGCTGTTCGTCGTATGACGTCGTACGGCGAGGAGCAGTGTTCCGTGGCGTCCGGGGACGCGGCTCTCTGAGGTGGGGTGCAGATCAGGCGGTGGCCGGTGGCCGCCGCCGTCGGCCGCGTGGGGAACGGGAGGTGCGACCGATGGCTGTCACTGTGCTGGAGTCGGGTGACGTCGTTGTGGTCACAGTCAGTCCGGATCACCGCGAGTGGGGTGCCATGACTGTATGTGATCAGGTGGTGTTCCGATCAGGCTCGGCCATGGGAGCCCCGGGGCTCGTCAGAGCTTCCCGCCGATCTCACAGGCTCGGCACGGCGGCCGGCCGCAGGTGCACTGCATGATGGCGTCGAGGACCTCGCGGTCGTGGTACAGGCACTCGTCCTTGCAGGTGTGGCGCGGGATGAATCCCGCCGGGATCTCGCCGGGCCATGGTTCGTGGCCGTCCCGGCAGCGGACGAACCGCTCGGGGTCGGTGGAGTGCAGTTCGTGCATGCTCGACCGCGCCTCGTCCTCCAGCTCACGCACTCGCTCCACCAGAGCCTTGAGCTCGGCGGCGATGCCGGAGTACTGGTCGGTGCCGGTCCTTACGTGCGCGGCCCGCAGTGCCATCGCTGCGTTGCCCAAAAACCTGACGGCATCCTGAAGGTCGGTCACGTGGTGCATCTGAATGCCGGTCACGCCCCGGACCCACACTGCGTCCATGGTCACTGATCCACCTTCCCGGCGTCCGCCTGGTTTTCTTACGAGAGAATACGCGCGGCGCCGGTATCTCCACATAAGGAAAAACAATCTATTTATGGACGTTAAAGGCCTCGCCTGTGCCCGTCCAGTAAATAGTGCGTGAATCGGCTCACAACCGGGAGTGGTGGATCTTCTATTGAATCTTCGGCTGATTTCTTGTCCGCCGGGTGTCGCCCCTGCCTGTGTCGGTCATCCGGCGACCGTGTACGAGCTCGCTCCCGTCCCGGCGAGCCCACCGCCTTCGACGATCAGGTACTCCGGGCGGATGGGGCGTCCGTCGAGCCAGCACTCCAGGATCTCCCGCGTACCGGCCGCGTAGCGTGCCTGCGCCGAGAGGGTCGACCCGGACACGTGCGGCGTCATCGCCTCGTAGGGCATGGTGCGCCAGGGATGGTCGGGCGGTGGCGGCTGCGGGTACCAGACGTCACCGGCGTAACCGGCCAGTTGGCCGCTGTTGAGGGCCCGCACCACGGCGTCCCGGTTGACGATGAGCGCCCGTGCGGTGTTGACGATGTACGAACCGCGTTTCATGGCCCCGATCAGCTCGTCGTCGAAGAGGTTCTTCGTCTGCGGATGCAGCGGAGTGTGGATCGAGAGCACATCGACGGAGGAGGCCAGCGAACGGGCGTCGGGATGCCAGGTCAGCTCCAGTTCCTCCTCGACCTCCTTGGGCAGCCGGTGCACGTCGCAGTAGTGCAGCGAGACGTCGAACGGCTTGAGGCGGCGCAGTACCGCCTGGCCGATTCGGCCGGCGCCGAGGACGCCGACGTCCATGCCTTCGAGGTCGTAGGCGCGCGAGACGCTGTCGGCGATGTTCCAGCCCTTCTGGGTGATCACCCACTCGTGAGCCGGCATGTAGTTGTGCACCAGGGTGAGAATCTGCATCACGGCGTGCTCCGACACACTGATGCTGTTGCTGAAAGTCACCTCGGCCACGGTCATGCCGTGGGCGATGGCGCTTGGCAGGTCGACGTGGTCCGACCCGATCCCCGCGGTGATCGCGAGCCTGAGCCGGGGAGCCGCGGCGATGCGTTCGGGGGTCAGATAGGCGGGCCAGAATGGCTGCGAGACGACCACGTCGGTGTCGGGAAGCTCGCGGTCCAGGGTGGAGTCCGCCCCTTCCTTGTCGCTCGTGACGACGAGGGTGTGACCCCGGTCCTCCAGGAACCGGCGCAGTCCCAGTTCTCCTGAGACGCAGCCGAGGAGGTGCCCCGGGGTGAAATCGACGGCCTGCGGGGTCGGCGCGGTCTGACCGCCCGGATAGCCGGTGATGGTGGGAATCTCGTCGCGGGCGTAGTCGGGAGGATAACCGCCCACGGGGTCCGGATAGAGCACCGCAAGGATTTTTGCCATGGCCGTCCTCCATCGGTGGGGCCACTGCTCCGGTGAACAGGGGGCGCCAGCAAAACGGTAGAACACCAATGATCTTGAATCTTAGTCGAGTGTGCGTCGGCGCTGCAATCCTTACGGATAATGGGGAGGTGTTCCGGTGGATAGGGATGCGGCTATTCCGATGGGGTCTGCGACGGGAGTTCGGGAGCCGTTCCGTGCACGTCCGTGCGGGGGGCGTCCTGGCGGCGGTCGTGCTCGGCGGCCCGCCGGGCCGGACGGCCCGTTGCGTACTGGGGCCGGCCTTCCCCGCCCGGGGGCGACGTTCCCGCGGACGACGTTCGCCGTCAACGCGACCGGCTCGTTCGCGCCTGGGCTTCTGACGCGCCTCAGGGCACGGCACGCACTGCCGCAGCAGGTCGTCACCATGGGCGGATCGCTTTCTGCGGCGCCTGTACGACGTTCTCCACATTCAGTTACGAGTTGGTCTGCCTGTGTGAGAAAGGGCAGGTCGGCAAATCCCTGCTGCACGCCGTTTCGAGTCGCGCGACAGGTCTTTCGGCAGCAGCGACGGCGCTCCCCATCGGGTCGCTTTGAGAAGGTCCAGTACCGGTCGTCCGGTACTTGACACGTAGATTTACGGGACGTCTCCTTGAACGTAGGAAATGCGTTGTGGCGCGCGCCAGTCGGGTGCGCACCGCACGCACTCGGGTTGGCCAGCGTCCACCGGCGTCCGGAGGCTGCTGATGGCAACCTACGAATATCTATGCAGCCGATGCGGGCCTTTCGACGTGAAGTTGGCGATCGGGACGGCGCCCAAGGCATACGGCTGTCCTGTTTGCACAGGCCCTGCGAGGCGCGTGTACTCCTCGCCCGGCCTCACGCTGACCTCGCACGCGGTCGCCGCCCTTCATGACCGGGAGGAGCAGGCCCGTGAGGCCCCGGCAGTAGTCTCCGAAGTGCCGCCACGCACAAGGGTGCCACGGCACCAGCACCCCGCGCTCTCGCGGCTGCCGCGTCCCTGAGGGCGTCTACGCGGAGTCAGGAGGTGTGTCCCCGTGCAGAACGTGGGACTGCTCTTCGTCGGTGCGGTGCTCTTCATCAACGGAATGCTGTTGCTCGGGAAGGTCGACGCCAAGGCGGCCGCGGTGTTCAACCTGTTCGTGGGCGCACTGCAGGTGCTGACGCCGACCTATCTCATCTTCGTCGCCGCCGGCGACCCCAGAGGGATCCTGGCGGCATCCGGCATCTATCTGTTCGGCTTCACCTACCTCTATGTAGGTGTGGGCCTCCTCGCCGGTCTGGACACCACCGGCGTCGGCTACTACTCGCTGTTCGTGGCGGTTGTGGCCCTCGGGTACTCGTTCGTCAATTTCCGGCTCTTCAGGGACTACCCGTTCGGGGTCATCTGGCTCTATTGGGCATTCCTGTGGTTCCTGTTCTTCCTGCTGCTCGGTCTCAAGATGGACAGCCTCAGAACCTATACGGGTTGGGTCACGGCGATCGAGGGCTGGGTCACCGGCGTGATTCCGGCGGCGCTGCTGCTCTCCGGCTACTGGGTGAGTCCCAATGAAACCGCCATCGCGCTGGCGGTCTTCGGCGTGGTGGTGTTCGGGGCGCTGTGGCCGCTCACCCGGAATTCGCGGCAGCCCGCCCCAGCCGCCCCGGCGGCCGGAAGCGTGGGCGCACAAACGTGACGGGAACAGAAACGAGGAGCTGTCATGCCTGAAATCATCTTCAACGTGGACCAAAGTAAGTCGATGCGTGACCAGGATGTTCCCGGACACAACAGGTGGCACCCGGACGTCCCCAACGTCGCCATGGTGAAGCCCGGAGCGGAGTTCCGCATGGAATGCCGCGACTGGACCGACTGCCAGGTCGGCAACAACGACACCGCCAACGACGTACGCGACATCGACCTGACCATCCCTCACATGCTGAGCGGTCCGATAGGCGTGGAGGGCGCCGAACCCGGCGACCTGCTCGTCGTCGACCTGCTCGACCTCGGCCCGGTGCCGCAGCAGACCGGGGACGCGGCAGGCCAGGGCTGGGGCTACACCGGTATCTTCGCCAAGGCCAACGGCGGCGGCTTCCTGACCGACTATTTCCCGGACGCCTACAAGGCGATATGGGAATTCCACGGCCAGCAGGCGGCCTCCCGTCACCTTCCCGGGATCCGTTTCACCGGGATCACCCATCCCGGGCTGTTCGGAACCGCCCCGTCCGCCGAGATGCTCGCCCGCTGGAACGCCCGCGAGCAGGCGCTGATCGACACCGACCCGAACCGGGTCCCGCCGCTCGCCGTCCCGCCGGACAGCACCAACGCACTCGCTGGCACGGCCACCGGAGACCTCGCCACGCGCATCGCCGCGGAAGGTGCACGCACGGTGCCGGCCCGTGAGAACGGAGGCAACCAGGACATCAAGAACTTCACACGCGGTTCGCGGGTCTTCTTCCCCGTACACGTCAAGGACGCCAAGCTCTCCGGAGGCGACCTGCACTTCAGCCAGGGCGACGGAGAGATCACCTTCTGCGGCGCCATCGAGATGGGCGGCTTCGTCGACTTCCACGTCGACCTGATCAAGGGCGGCATGGAGACGTACGGCATCACCACCAACCCCGTGTTCATTCCGGGCAACGTCGAGCCGAGGTACACGGAGTTCCTCACCTTCATCGGGGTCTCCGTCGACCACGACACGGACACGAACTACTACCTCGACGCGACGCTGGCCTACCGCCGGGCCTGCCTCAACGCCGTCGAGTACTTCAAGAAGTTCGGTTACAGCGGAGAGCAGGCCTACCTGCTGCTCGGCTCCTCCCCCATAGAGGGACGTATCAGCGGCATCGTCGACATCCCCAATGCCTGCTGCTCGTTGTACGTACCCACCGCCATGTTCGACTTCGAGGTCCGTCCCAGCGCCGCCGGACCGATGAAGGCCGACCGAGGCCAGTGCGCGTTGGCCACCGCCTGACCGACACCCGGCTGCGCTCCCGCGGTCCCGGCTGCGACTCGGCCCTGCACATCATCGCCGTTTGCCGGATCCGGGACGGCGGGGCGCGGCCATGACCCTGTGTGCGCAGTTGATGCCCGCAGGCCCCAGGACCTCGCGCCGCGGTACGAGTCGCGGCGTGAGGTCGCTCCGCCGGCCGCGGGTGTTGTACGGATGTGCCACCCCTGTGGTCTCCGGCTGACGCCCACACATCTTCCGCGCGCCGAGCGCGCCGCCGGGGCCACCCTTCGAAGGGTTCCCCCTGTTCCACACTTCGCTCAACACCTCTCCCACTTCTGATGCCCAGCACGCCCTACCCTCGTGAACCGATGAAGGTCGTGTGCACGGGGGACTGGGTCGCGGTCGACCCTGAAGGTGGCGGCCCTCGGTACGTATCCACTCCGGGCCCAGCGCCCATGGTGATGCCACGAGGATGATCGCCGGGTTCCTGATCGGGACATGCCGTCCGAGGGCAGAGAACTGGCTCGCTCCAGACATGGCCTGGCTCCGAAACGGACGATCACGGTGACACCTGGGTCTCCGGTCACGATGGCGGTTCTTCGCTACATACCTCTGTGTCAGGAGGACGGGGGCTGCCACCGAAGCAGCGCGGGCATGGTGGCGTGGTCGGTGCCCTCCATGGTCACGATGACTTCTTGGCCCGTGGCTGTCCCCAGCCAGGTCACGAAGTCGCGAACAGGTTCGAACGTCTCCTGGTCCACCACGTCGCGGGGGTCGAAGGTGAACTCGATCTCCTCGATCTCGAAGAGGTGACTGGTGAACCACATGCCTCCGATGTCGATGGCCAGGCTCGCCGATTCCTCTGGGTCCTGTTCAAGCCGGGACCAGACGGCAGGGGCATCCGGAATACAGGTGTCCGAGGTATCGGCAAGCGTCCACGTGAGGACGTGCCGTCCCGGAAGCACGCGCAACCCCTCGAACATGCGCCGCCAGTCGTCCAGCGTGGTGTCGAGGATGCATGCATCGCGCAGAGCTCCGTCGACGACGAAGTCTTCCGGCCGGTACTTCATCACAGAAATCCTTCGAAGGTGAGCCGACCGCCACGCCAACTCCAACGGGCACCCAGTCGCCGCCGTGAACCCTGAAGTCCCGGGTGATGCCGCCTTATTGACCCGCTGCCGAGGTGTTGACCTTCTCGACCGGGTTCGGGTCGGTGAGTATGTCGTGGATCATCTCATTGGCGATCTCCGTTCTTTCAAGGTTGGCGACCTTGCCGAAATCTTATTGATCGACATGATCTTGTCCGCATTTCGCTATATTGCCCGGAACCGGGTCGCAGTGCTTCTGCAGGGCCCGGCCGGCCGGGACCGCTCCGGATCGCCCTCGGAGGGAGTGGAGACGGTCGGTGAATCTGCGGGCCTGCACGCCCCTCGGGCCTGCCACTGATGAAGATCCGAGGGGTTTTGCAATTCTGGCACCCGATGTCATGACAACCAGTAGTTTTTCTGTTGCACGAGACAAGTCGACCTCAGGCGCCCACCTTTGGTGACCGGCAGCCTCAAGGAGCCGATGTGCCCGACGAAGCGTTCAGCATCGACAAGCGGCCGCTGCGAGATCTGCTGCGGCAGGTCGAGGTTGGCAAGGCCCAACTGCCCGAGTTCCAGCGGGGCTGGGTGTGGCCCTACCCGAACATCGCCAGCCTCCTTGCGTCGATCTCGCTGAGCTATCCCGTCGGCACTGTCATGTTGCTCAAGGCGGGTGGTGACGTCCGGTTCAAGTACCGGCCCATCGAAGGGGCCACCCCGGCCGGTGAGCCCGAGCCCGACACGCTCGTACTCGACGGGCAGCAGCGGCTGACGTCGCTGTTCCAGTCCCTGAAGCTGAACGGTCCGGTGGTCACCCAGGACCTGCGCAAGCATCAGGTGTCGGGCTGGTTCTACGTCGACATGGTTCAGGCTCTCGACGAGAACAGCGACCGCGAGGACGCCATCCGGTTCCTGCCGAAAACGCGCAAGGTCCTCAACTTCCGGGGGCAGGTCGTCGAGGACTACTCGACTCCCGAGCGTGAGTACGAGGCGCATCTCTTCCCGCTTCACGCCGTCTTCGACGGCGGCGACTGGGGTTACGAGTTCACCGACTACTGGGACGGCGACAAGGACAAGCGCAGACTGTGGCGCGACTTCAACGAGGCTTTCGTCCGCTCCTTCGACCGCTACCACGTGCCGGTCATCGAACTCGGGCAGGCGACCCCACGGCAAGCCGTGTGCCAGGTGTTTGAGAAGGTCAACACCGGCGGTGTCACCCTGACCGTCTTCGAGCTGTTGACCGCCACCTACGCGGCGGACGAGTTCGATCTGCGCAACCACTGGGAGCGGAAGTGCCGGGCTGCTTGGAACGCGCCCGAGTACCGCATCCTTCGCGAGGTCTCCAACACGGACTTCCTCCAGGCAGTCACCCTGCTGGCCACGGCCGAACGGCGCAGGCGGGAGGCCGAACGCGGGACGGAAGAGGAGCGACTGCCGCGCATCGGGTGCAAGCGCAAGGACATGCTCGCCCTCGCCTTGGAGGACTACGTACGCTTCTCGTCGTCCGTCATCGACGGGTTCAAGGCGGCGGCCAAGTTCCTGCACCAGCAGTTTCTCTTCGATACGAAGTTCCTGCCTTACGGGACACAGCTGATACCGCTTGCCGCGATCCTGGCCCTGGCGGGAGATGCCGCGCAGAGCGCCGGGGCCCAGCGCAAGCTCGCCCGCTGGTACTGGTGCGGTGTGTTCGGGGAGCTGTACGGCGGCTCGACCGAGACGCGCTTCAGCCAGGATTTGCCGGATGTCGTCGACTGGATCCGCGAGGATGCGGCAGAGCCCCGGACCGTCACCGCTGCGCAGTTCGCCCCCGGACGCCTGCTGACTCTCCGTACTCGCAACAGCGCTGCCTACAAGGGGATTTACGCACTGCTGCTCAAGGCGGGGGCCCTGGACTGGCGCACCGGAGAGAAGGCCGAGGTCACCGGATATTTCGACGAGTCCATTGACATCCACCACATCTTCCCCAAGACGTGGTGCGAAAAAGCCGGATACGCCCCCGCCGACTACAACTCGATCATCAACAAGACCCCGTTGACGGCGCGCACCAACCGAATCATCGGAGGGGCATCTCCCTCCGACTACCTGGGCCGTCTGGTCAAGACCGCGCAGACCCCTCACGAGAGCGTCGCCGAACGCATTCGCTCCCACCTGGCCCAACCGGAACTCATGGCCACCGATGACTTCGACGGATTCTTCACCGCCCGTAGAGCGGCGCTGCTCCGGAGCATCTCGGACGTGATGGGCAAGCCGATTCTGGACGACGAGTCGAGCGCCGAGGATCCGGGGATCAGCCTCGACACAGCGGATGACACCGACGATCTGTGATCAACGAGGTCCTCGTATGAACAGTGATCAACTCGGGGAGGCGAATGTCATGATTCAGGCATGCAGGAGAGCGAGTCAGCGTTGCAATCGTGAGCCGCGGCTGCCCGGCGTGCGGGTGTGGACGTGCGTGCCGGCCCATCCGGCGATACGGGTACTGCAGAGGCCGTCGCTCCGTTTCTCCGGTTGAATGCCCCTGTGGCACAGGACTTGGACTTCGACGAGGACGACCTGCGGGCGCTGGCCGGGTCACGGTCCTTCGAGCGGGGCCGAGGGTATCTGGCCGCGGTGACTGCTGTGGAGGTCGGCGAAGGCTGGATCACGGCCACCGTCCACGGGGCGGACGCCTACCAGGCGGAGCTGACCCTCGACGGACCCGACGGCCTCGTCGGGGAGTGTGACTGCCCGTACGGCATGGAGGGCAACTTCTGCAAGCACCTGGTCGCCCTGGGCCTGACTTTGCTCGCCGAGCCGGAGGCCGTGCCGCGTCAGCGCGGCCGGGCCAGGACTCGTGCCCAGGAGCTGGATGCGTGGCTGGCTGCGCTTTCCAGGGACGAGCTGCTCGCTCTGGTACGGGAACAGATTGCAGAGGACCGGCAGTTGGCGCGTCGGCTGGAGCTGAGGGCGGCGAGCGCCCGGGGGGACCTGGTCGAGGTCCGCACCCGGATCCGGGAACTCCTCGACACCGCCCCCTTCGCACGCTACGGCTACGTCGAGTCCGCCGATGCCCACGCCTACGGCGAACAGGCCTCTCAGGCGGTGGCCGCGATCGCCGCGCTGACCGCCGCCGGGCGGGCCGCGGACGCGATCTCGCTGTCCCGGGAGGCGATGCGGCTGCTGAGCGAGGCGCAGGACGCGATCGACGACTCCGACGGTCACCTGGACCGAATCGGGTCTGCGGCTGCCGAAGCCCACCTCGACGCGTGCCGCGCAGCACGCCCCGACTCGAACGAGACCGCGCGGTGGCTGGTCGGCCATCTGCTCAGTGACCTGGACGATCTCACCGGCATCGACCCCCTCGACTACGAGGATGTCCTCGGCGCGCAAGGGGTGTGCCGGGTAAGGGAGTTGGCGGCTGCCGCCTGGCGCCGCAACCGCACCGGCCGGGCAGAGAAGTACCTGATGGAACGGCTGGCCAAGGCCGTAGGAGACCTGGACGGATGGGTCGCCGTGCACGCGGCCGACCTCGCCCCGGACGGCAGCACCCACCTGACCGTCGCCCGCGAACTGGACACCGCCTGCCGCCCTGACGAGGCCCTGCGGTGGGCGGAACGGGGCATTGAGGAAACGCCCGACGACCTCACCCCCGACATCGCTCTGGTCGACTACCTCTGTGACCGCTACACCCGCGCCGACCGGCTCCTTGACGCCGTCGCCCTGCGCCGTACCCGGTTCGCTGCCCGCCGTTCCCTGGTCGCGTACCAGCAGTTGCGTACGGCGGCACAGGCGGCCGGCTGCTGGCAGGCCGAGCGGGAGCAGGCGCTCGTGCTGCTGCGCGCCGACACCGGGCAGCGGCAGCAGTCCTGGCACGGCGGCCCGGTCCTGGTCGATGCCCTGCTCGACGACGGGGACGTCGACACCGCCTGGCGGGCCGCGGCCGCAACGCGTGCGCACGACCGTCAGTGGCTCGCCCTCGCCGACCAGGCCCGCGCCGTCCGTCCTGCCGACGCGCTCGGGGTCTACCTGCGGCTGGTCGAACCGCTCATGAAACAGACAGGCAACGCCGTGTACGAGCAAGTGACCCGTCTGCTGCTGAGCATGCGCGACTGTCATGGCCGCCTGGGCACGGAAGACGAGTTCACCGCGTACCTCGCCGCTCTGCGTGCCGGCCAGAAGCGCAAGCGCAACCTGATGCGACTCCTCGACCAGCACGGTTTTTGACCGTGCCAGAAAAATCGGTGGCACCGGAATGCGGCCGCCTCTAGGGTGAGATCCGCTTCACGCAGTGGCTGTTGGCCGCTGCCGTCTGTCGAGTGAGAAACGGGAGGTGTGACCCATGGCTGTCTCTGTGATGGGCGTTGCCCGCAACCAGAAGTTCATCCACTCCACCTCCGTGGTCTCCGGCTGATCCTTCCTGCTCTCTTCGCGCCTGCGAGTGCGCGCGGCCGGGGCCGCCCTGTGAAGGGTTCCCCTTGAATCTCTCTTCTCTTTCGGCTTCTTCCGCTTCGTCGCACCCTCTGGCCCCGTACGGCTGGGACGAGGGATGGGAAGCGGAGTTCGCTCTCTACGCCGAGCAGGGTCTCCTGCCCGGCCGCGTCGTCCGCGTTGACCGCGGTCAGTGCGACGTCGTCACCCCGGCCGGAACCGTCCGTGCCGACACCGAGTTCGTCGTCCCCCGTGACCCGATGAAGGTCGTGTGCACGGGGGACTGGGCCGCGGTCGACCCTGAAGGCAGCGACCCGCGGTACGTACGGACGCTGCTGCCTCGCCGTACCGCCTTCGTGCGCTCCACCTCCTCCAAGCGGTCCGAGGGCCAGATCCTCGCCGCCAACGTCGACCACGCCGTCGTCGCCGTCTCGCTCGCCCTGGAACTCGACCTCGGGCGCGTCGAGCGGTTCCTGGCCCTGGCCTGGGAGTCGGGCGCGCAGCCCGTGGTCGTGCTCACCAAGGCCGACCTCGTGCCGGACCCGGTGACGCTCGCCCACCTCGTCCAGGACGTCGAGACGACCGCGCCCGGCGTGCCCGTACTCACCGTCAGCGCACTGCACGGCGAGGGCCTCGACGTGCTCACCGCCCTCGTCGGCTCCGGCACGTCCGTACTGCTCGGCCAGTCCGGCGCGGGCAAGTCCACCCTCGCCAACGCCCTGGTCGGCGAGGACGTCATGGATGTGCAGGCCGCGCGGGACGTCGACGGCAAGGGCCGGCACACCACGACCACCCGCAACCTGCTGCCCCTGCCCTCCGGGGGCGTGCTCATCGACACCCCCGGGCTGCGGGGAGTCGGCCTGTTCGACGCCGGGACCGGGGTCGGGCAGGTGTTCTCCGAGATCGAGGACCTGGCCGGACAGTGCCGCTTCCACGACTGCGTACACGAGACCGAGCCCGGCTGCGCGGTGCGCCAGGCCGTGGAGAGCGGGGAACTCCCGGCCCGCCGACTGGAGAGCTACCGCAAGCTGATGCGGGAGAACCAGTGGATCGTCGCCAAGACCGACGCCCGCCTCAGGTCCGAGATCAAGAAGGACTGGAAGCGGAAGGGTGCGGAGGGAAAGGCGGCGATGGAGGCCAAGCGGGGCCGCTGGGCATAGCAACCTGACCACGGCACCACACCTCCCCGGCGGGCTGCTGCGCGTAGCGGCCCGGCCGCAGCACACCACACCTCCGGCAGGCCGCTCCGGCGCCCTGCCGGAGGTGGCTGCTTTCTGTAAGAGGTGACTGCGTTCTGCCGGAGGCGGCTCCGTCCTGCCGAATGCGGCTGCGCGTCCGGAACCGGGTGCGTCCCGCCGGAGGATGTCGTGGCCACCCACCGCGGCCACCCACCCGCCGATCGTGCGGGAGGCGGCGCTCGCGCCCTCGGCAGGTGACCGCATGGCCTGGGCGGTGCGAAAGGTGACCGCATGGCCTGGGCGGTGCGAACGGGGACGCCCCGGTGATGTCAACCCAACACGCGCATGCCTCACCGAACGCATCCCTGCGCGCGGCACGCGCCCCGTCATGTTTCCGCACTGCGGGTTCCGGCCCCCTTAGTGATCTTGAAACGGCTGTTACGGGTGGGACACGCTGTGGAAGGCCACCTGAACCCGCTGTGAACACCAGCGCACGAAGCGTGGCCCGAGCGGCCCACCGAGGCCGCCACCACAGAGCTCATCCGCACCGCCATCCGGAAAGGCCGTACCACCGTGCTCCGCCGCCTTCTGATCCCGGCCACCGTCCTCGGGGCCGTCCTCCTCACCGCCACCCACGCGCTCACCACCGACATCGGCTGGGACGTCGGGCGGCCGATCGCACCGTCCGTCGCCTGAGCCCATCGCTGAACCCGACGCCCGAGCCCGTCGCTCGGCCCGCCGTCCGGGCTCGAACCCCGAGCCCGCCGCCGAGCCCGGCACCCGCGTGCGTCGCCCGAGTTCGCCGACCTGAGGGGGAAACTGATGACCACCACCGTTGCGCCGTTCCTGCACATACCCGCCGCCGACCTGCTCCAGGCGCTGGCGGCCCATTCGGAAGAGGAGCTGAAGGTCTTCCGGGAGGCCTGGGAGGACCTGCCCGTGGACGCGTACCTGAAGGACGGGGCCGACTACCGGCGCCGCCGCTACGGCTCGTTCAGCGGCGTGGACCGCCTGGAGCCCGACTCGCAGGGCGCCTTCCACCAGTCCGTCGAGGTCAACGCCCTGCACGGCGGCATCGACCGGCACTTCCCGCCGCTCGCCGGGGAGTTCGCGTCCTCCGGCGTGCTGCGCACCCTCGTCGCAGCCCTCGCCGACCGGCTGCCCGGCGCGTTCGACCGGGAGACGGGCGGTGTGGGCATCCACCAGATCCGCATCGTCGCCACCCGTGACGCCGAGGGCCTGCCCGCTCCGGAGGGCGTCCACGAGGACGGCCACCACTTCGTCGCCCAGGTCTTCATGGGCCGCAGCGGCGTCCAGGGCGGTGCCTCGCAGATCTACGACCGCGAGCACCGGCCGCTGCTGCGCACCACGCTCACCGAGACGTTCGAGACGATCGTCATCGACGACCGGCGCGTCTTCCACGGCGTCGACGCGATCGAACCCGCCGAGGGCCACCGCGCCGGCGTCCGCGACATGCTGCTCGTCGACTTCTTCCCGCGCAATGACGTCTGACGTCTCGTCCCGGGCAGGGTCGGGCGGCGTCCCGGACGGCTTTCTGCGTGAGCTCGCCGAACGCCTGCCCGCCGCCCGCACCGACGCCCTGACCAGGTCCGCCTACACCGCCGACGCGTCGATCTACCGGGTCGTGCCGGCCGCGGTCGTCGAACCCCGGGACGCCGAGGAGGCCGCCACCGCCGTGGCGGTCGCCGCGGCCCACGGGGTCGGGGTCACCTCGCGCGGCGGCGGCACCTCCATCGCCGGCAACGCCATCGGCCCCGGCCTGGTGCTGGACTTCTCCCGGCACATGAACCAGGTGCTGGAGATCGACCCGGACGCCCGTACGGCGACCGTCCAGCCCGGCGCGGTGCTCGGCGCCGTGCGAGCCCGCGCCGCCGAGCACGGGCTGACCGTCGGCCCGGACCCGTCGACGTACTCGCGCTGCACCATCGGCGGGATGATCGGCAACCACGCCTGCGGTCCGCACTCCGTGGCCTGGGGCACCACCGCCGACATCACCGAGCGCATCGACGTGCTGCGCGCCGACGGACGGCTGCTCAGCATGGGCGCGGGCACCACCGGCGACCAGGAGCTCGACGCCCGGCTGCGTGACCTGCGGGACGCTCATCTCGCCACGATCCGCACCGAGCTGGGGCGGTTCAGCCGGCAGGTCTCCGGCTACGGGCTGCACCGGCTGCTGCCCGAGCGGGGCTTCCACGTGGCCCGCTCCCTGGTCGGTTCCGAGGGCACCTGCGGCATCGTCCTCGGCGCGACCATCGGCCTGGTGCCGGTGCCCGCCGCCCGGGTGCTGCTGGTCCTCGGCTTCCCCGACGTGTACGACGCCGCCTCTGCCGCCCCCGCCCTGGCGCGGGCCGGTGCGCTGACCGTCGAGGGCATGGACGCCGCCCTGGTGGACGCGCTGCGCTCGCGGCCGGGCCGGGCTCAGGGCGTCGACCTGCTCCCGCCCGGAGGGGCCTGGCTGTACTGCGAGATCGAGGGCACCGACCCGGCGGACGCCGAGGCCCGGGCCCGGCGCATCGGGCGGGAGGCCGGCGCCCGTTGGGAGGTGTTCACCGACTCCGCACGCACCGACGCCCTGTGGAGCATCCGGCGCAACGGCGCCGGCATCGCCACCCGCATGGCCGACGGGCGGGAGGCCTGGCCCGGCTGGGAGGACTCCGCCGTACCCGCCGAGAACCTCGCCGGATACCTGAAGGACCTGCACGCCCTGATGGACGAGCGGAAGCGGCAGGGCACCATCACCGGCCACTTCGGTGAGGGCTGTCTGCACCTGCGCGTCGACTGGGACCTCACCAGCGAGACCGGCATCGCCGACTACCGCACCTTCATCGAGACGGCCGCCGACATCGCCGTGTCGCACGGCGGCTGCGCCTCGGGCGAGCACGGGGACGGGCGGGCCCGCTCCGAGCTGCTCACCCGCACCTATTCACCCGAACTCATCGGCGCCTTCCGGGAGTTCAAGAACATCTGGGACCCGCAGGGGCTGCTCAACCCGGGCATCCTGGTCGACCCCGCCCCACTGGACGCCTCCGTGCGGCCCGGGCCCGGCCACGACCGGCACTCCCTGCCGTTGCTCACGCTCTCCGCCGACCGCGGCTCGATGGCGGGCGCCGTACGCCGCTGCATCGGCGTCGGCAGCTGCCGCAACGCCGCCGGCGCGATGTGCCCGTCGTTCCAGGCCACCGGTGACGAGGTGCACTCCACCCGGGGCCGCTCCCGGGTGCTGGGCGAGATGCTGCGCGGCGAGACCCTGCCGGACGCCTGGCGTTCGGAAGAGGTCCGCGAGGCGCTCGACCTGTGTCTGTCGTGCAAGGCGTGCAAGAGCGAGTGCCCGGTCAACGTCGACATGGCGGCGTACAAGGCGGAGTTCCTGCACCAGCACTACAAGGGACGGCTGCGGCCCCGGGCCCACTACGTGCTCGGCTGGCTGCCGCTGCTCGGCCGGCTCGCCTCGCTCGCGCCGGGGGCCGTCAACGCGCTCGCGCGGCGGCCGGGGATCGCCCGGGGGCTGTCCCGGCTCGCCGGACTGGAGACGCGGCGGGGACTGCTGGGGGTCGCGCCCCGCACCTTCCGCCAGTGGTTCCGTGCCCGCAGGGCGGCGACCACCCCCACCAGGGAGACGGTCGTGCTGTGGCCGGACACCTTCTCCAACTTCCTCGACCCGTCGGGTGCGCAGGACACCGTCGAGGTGCTGGAGGCGCTCGGCTACGAGGTCGTCCTGCCCGACGGCCCGGTCTGCTGCGGCCTGACCTGGTACTCCACCGGTCAACTGGGCGTCGCCCGAAGCGTGCTGGACCGCTCCCTGAAGTCCCTGGAGCGGCACCTGACGGCCGGCCGCACCGTGGTCGGCGTCGAGCCGTCCTGCACACAGGCGCTGCGCGAGGAGTCCGTGGAGCTGCTGCCCGAGTCACCGACGGCACGCAGGCTGGCACAGCAGACCACCACGCTCGCCGAACTCGTCGCCCGGCACGACGGTGACTGGCCCTTCGGCACCCTGGACACCGAGGCCGTGCTCCAGCCGCACTGCCACACCGAGGCAGGCCCCGGCCACGGCGCCGAGCTCGAAGTCCTCAAACGGCTCGGCGTGGACACCGACGTGGTCACCGCGGGCTGCTGCGGCCTCGCCGGCAACTTCGGCTACGAGCCCGGCCACTGGGAGGTCTCCCGGTCCTCGGCGGAGCGTGAGCTGTACCCGAAGGTGAGGGCCGCCGACGCCGGCACCGCGATCGTCGCCGACGGCTTCTCCTGCCGTACGCAGATCTCCCAGGGCACGGAACGCCGGGCCACGCATCTGGCGGCGCTGCTGCGCAAGGCCCTGACGACCGGACGCACCACACCAGCACAGCGAAAGAACGGGTGACGCATGCGCATCGTGAGGTACCAGGAGACGGAACCCGGGGAGCACCCCGGCGCTTTCGGCGCCGGCGGCGTCTCGTACGGCATCCTCGGCGCCGACGGGCTGATCACCCCGCTCGACGGCGATCCGTACGGGGACCGCCGCCCGGGCGCCGGTCCCGATCGGCCCTCGGCCGAGGTGACGCTGCTCGCCCCCGTGGAGCCCTCCAAGGTCATCGCGGTCGGCCGCAACTTCGCCGCGCACGCCGCCGAGTTGGGCAACCAGGTGCCGGAACGGCCGCTGATCTTCCTCAAGCCGTCCACCAGTGTGATCGGCCCGGGGGCGGACATCGTCTTCCCCGGGTACAGCGAGGAACTCCACCACGAGGCGGAGCTGGCGGCCGTCATCGGCGTCCGCTGCCGCGACCTGAAGCCCGAGGAGGTGCCGGCCGCCCTGCTCGGCTACACCTGCGCCAACGACGTCACCGCCCGCGACCTGCAGAAACCGGACGGACAGTGGTGGCGGGCCAAGGGGTCGGACACCTTCTGCCCCCTCGGCCCCTGGGTGGAGACCGACCTGGACCCGGCCGCACTGCGGATCACCGCCACCGTCAACGGCGAACTCCGCCAGGACGGCGGCACCCACCAGATGGTCCGCCCCGTGTACGAGCTGATCGCCCACATCAGCACGGCCATGACCCTGCTGCCCGGCGACGTGATCCTCACCGGCACCCCTGCGGGCGTCTCCCGGATGTACCCCGGTGACGTCGTGACGGTCGCGGTCGAGGGCCTCGGCCAGCTCACCAACCCCGTTGTGGAGGCCGTATGACCGCCGTCGTCGGAGTCTTCCTCGTCCTCACCCTGGCCTCCGTCGTGCGCACCACCGCCGGTTTCGGCTTCTCCCTGGTCGCGGTGCCGCCGCTGACGCTGCTGCTCGACCCGGTGACCGCCGTCGTCGTGGCCGCGATCATGGCGCTGCCGCTCAGCCTGTGGATCGCCGTACGGGACTGGCGGCACGTGGACAAGCGGATCACCGCCGTCTCGCTCGGCGCGGGCCTCGCGGGCGTGCCGTTCGGGGTGTGGCTGCTGCACGAGCTGCCCGCCCGGGCGCTCTCGCTGGTCATCGCCGCCGTCGTGCTGCTGTGCACGTTCATGGTGTGGCGCCGCGTCACCGTGCGCGGCGGGCTCGGCGCGGTCGCCTGGATCAGCGCCTTCTCCGGCGCCTCCTTCGCCTCGACCGGAATCGACGGCCCGCCGATGGTCGCCGCGATGCAGAGCCTGCGGCTGGAGCCCCGCGTCCAGCGGGCCACGCTCGGGGTGGTCTTCTCCGGCACGAGCACGGCATCGCTGGCCGGCTTCGGGTTCAGCGGACAGCTCACCGCCGACGTCGGGTGGGCGCTGCTCGCCGGTGTGCCCGCCCTGTTCATCGGGATCTTCGTCGGGGAGCGCATCTTCGCCCGCTTCGACTCCGAACGCTTCAGGCAGGCCGTCCTCGGACTGCTCGTCGTCAGCTCGGTGTCGGTGCTGGCGGGGGTGGTCGCAGGCTGACCGGTGCACCCGCAGTCCGTCCTTCGCACGACCCTTCAGACAGATAGGAGCCCCGCATGCGCATGGCCGCACGCGCGCACTCCGTGTCCGGATCCAAGACCTCCGGTACCCGCAACAAGGCCGAGGCCCTGCGCGCCCAGGGCGTCGAGATCATCAACTTCGCCGCAGGAGAGCTGGACCTCGCCCCGCCCGCCGAAGTCCTCCGCGCCCTGCACACGGCCGCCGACGGCGACACCCACCGCTACACCGACACCGCCGGACTGCCCGCTCTGCGCGCGGCCCTCGCCGAACGCATCAGCCGTCTGTCCGCGGTGCCGTACGAGGCGGGCGAGGTGATCGTCACCACCGGCGCCAAGCACGGCCTGCACCTCGCTGCGCTCGCCCTGCTCGACCCGGGCGACCAGGCGCTGGTCCCGAACCCGGGCTGGGGCACCTTCGCCGCCCAGATCCGCATCGCAGGCGGCGAGCCCGTGCCGGTGGAGACCTCCGACACCGGGTTCGTGCCGGAGGTGGACCGCCTGGAGGCGCTGCGCACACCGCGCACCCGGATGCTCGTCCTCAACACCCCGAACAACCCCACCGGCGCCGTCTGCCCGCCGGAGCAGCTCGCCCGCATCGCCGCCTGGGCCCTCGCCCACCGGGTGTGGATCGTCTTCGACGAGTGCTACGGCGAACTCGTACTGCCCGGCGTCACCCACGCCCACCCCGCAGCCCTGGTCCCCGAGGCCCGCGAACTGACCGTCGGCATCGGCTCGTTCTCCAAGAGCTTCGCCGTCACCGGCTGGCGGGCCGGCCATGTGCACGGACCGCGCCCGCTGATCGACGTCCTGAAGAACCTGCAGAGCCACACCGCCTCGAACGTCACCAGCGTCGTCCAGCACGCGCTGCTGCCCGCCGCCCGAGGCGAACTCGACGGCTTCACCGCGCAGGCCCGCGACATCCTCGCCCGCCGGCACGCCCGCGTCGGCGAGGCCCTGGCCGCCATCGACCACATCCGCCCCGCCGCCACACCCCAGGGCGCCTTCTACTACTTCCTCGACGTCCGCGAGGTCCTCGGCCGCAAGATCGGCGGCGTTCCCGTCCCGGACACCGACACCCTCACCGGTGTCCTCATGGAACAGGCGCACATCGCCGTCACCCCGGGCACCGCCTTCGGCGCCGAGGGGTTCGTGCGGCTGTCGTACGCGATCGCCGAGGACCGGATCGCCGAAGGGCTCGACTCGCTGCGGGAGGCGATGACCCATGTCGAATGAACCCCTCGTGCTGTATTTCGGTGCCGTCCAGCGACCCGAGTTCTACACCGGGCTGCTCGACTCCGGCGTCGCTCTCGGCGTGCTGCGGGACTCCGACAGCGTGCACACCCTCGAACCGGAGGAGTTCGCCCTCGTCGAGCGGATACGGTTCGCCGACGGCGCCGACGCGGTCGTACGGAGCCTCGAGGAGATCGGTCGGCGGTGGCGGATCGAGGCCGTGCTGAACGTCGACGAGACCCTCGTGCAGCTGTGGGCCGAGGTCTGCGCACGGCTCGGGCTGCCCGCGATGAGCGGCGAGGCCGCGGCGGCCGTGCGCAGCAAGAGCGAGATGCGGCGGCGGTTCGCGGAGCACATCGGCGAGCACGCCTCGGCCCGCTCGGCCGTCGTCACGAGCGAGGAACAGGTGCTGGCCTTCGCCGCCGGCACCGGCTACCCGGTGGTGCTCAAGCCCGGCAACCTGTGGGGCAGCTACTTCGTCTCCCGCTGCGAGGACGCCGCCGAGCTGACCGCCGCCTACCGCGAACTGGCCGCCACCCTCCCGGAGTTCAGCGCCGGACAGCGCGTCACCGACACCCCGGCGGAGATCCTCGTCGAGGAGTTCCTCACCGGTACCAACCACTCCGTGGAGTGCCTCGTCCTCGACGAGCGGGTGTGGACGACCCCCGTCGTCGACGTGGTCACCGGCACCGACCTCGGCGGCACCGACTTCCACCACTTCGCCCGGGTCACCGCCACCCGCCTCACGCCCGCCGAGCGGGAGCGGATGCGGGCCCTGGCCGCCGACGCCGTGCGCGCCCTCGGCATCCGCCGGGGTCTGGCCCACGTCGAGTTCGTGCACGGACCCACCGGCCCCCGTCTGATCGAGGTGGCCGGCCGCCCCGGCGCCAACCGTGCCCCGTTGCTGCGTGAGGCCTACGGCATCAACCTCATCGGCGGCTACCGGGACGTCCTGCGCGGCGTGGAGCCCTCGGTCGAGCCGGTGCGGTGCGGGGCCGCCGCGGTCGTCACGCCCTACCCGGACCGGGCCGGGACGCTCGTCGAGTACGCCGGCCTGGAGCGGGTGCGCGCCCTGGCGTCCACCGCGCAGGTCGACGTGTACAAGCACCCCGGCGATCTGGTCCAGCCCCGCCACGAGGGTGCCGGATCACCGCTGCGGATCGAGCTGCGCGCTCCCTCACCCGAGCAACTCCTCGCAGACCTCGACGAGTTGCGCAGGCTGTGCGAGGACCTGTTCGTCGTGCGGGAGATGCGGGACGGCGGGGCCCGGGGCGCCGGCCCGGAGGCTGCCGGCCCGGCGGTCGTCGGCCCGGAGGCCGCCGGATGAGCGCACGGCATGTCGTGTTCCTGGAGAGCAACCTCACCGGGAGCGGCTACGAGGCGATCGCCGCCGCCCGCCGGGCCGGGCACCGGGTCACCTTCCTCACCCGGGACCTGCCGATGTACCTGGCGCCGGGGCACGAACGCCTGGACCTCTCCCTCGTCGACGAGGTCGTCACCTGCGAGACCAACGACCCGGCCGCCGTCGTCGCCGCCGTGGAGGGGCTCGACCGCCCGGCGGACGCGATCGTCGCCGTCGGCGAATGGCACATGATCAGCGCCGCCGTGGCCTCCCGCACCCTCGGCCTGCCCGGCCCCGACCCGGACGGCGTCCGCGCGGCCCGCGACAAGTCCGCCACCCGGGCCCGGTGCGCGGCGGCCGGAGTGCCGGTGCCGGGCTTCGCCCGCGTCGAGCGGCCCGAGGAGGTGTACGGCCTCGCCCTGGCGTACCCCTGCGTGGTCAAGCCCCTCGACGACGGCGGCAGCAACGGCGTACGCCTGTGCCGTGACCGGGACGAGGCCGCCGATCACGTACGGCTGCTGCTGAAGGACACCCACAACGAGCGCGGTCAGCGCAAGATCCCGGCGGCGCTCGTCGAGGAGTACGTCGACGGACCCGAGGTCAGCGTCGAGGTGCTGGTGCGGGGAGGGGAGGCGGTCGTCCTCGCCGTCACCTCCAAGGAACTGGGCGAACTGCCGTACTTCTGCGAGACGGGACACCACGTGCCCGCCGCCCTGGGCTCCGGCCTGGACGAGCAGTGCGCGGACGTGGCCCTACGGTCGCTGCGCGCCGTCGGATTCGACTTCGGCGCCGCCCACGTCGAACTGCGGCTGGCCGCCGACGGCCCTCGCCTCATCGAGATCAACTGCCGCCCGGCAGGCGACCGGATCACGCAGCTCGTCGCCCTCAGCACAGGTGTGGACATTCCCGCCGAGCTGGTGGCGATGTACCTGGAGCGGGCCGACCCGCGCCCCCTGCCCGTGCCCGGCAGCAGCCGGGCCGCCGCCATCGCCTTCCTGCCGGCGGCGCAGGGCGTCGTGACCGCCGTCGCCGGCGTCGACACGGCGGCCCGGCTGCCCGGAGTGGTCGACGTCGGCCTGTACGTCGAGCCGGGCACCCACGTGCCCGCGCTTCCCAACAACACCGCCCGGTACGGGCACGTCGTCGCCGTCGCCCCCAGCGGGCGCGAGGCACTGCGGCGCGCCCGTACCGCGGCCGACGCCATCGGCGTGAGTGCGTCCGTCTGACGCCCTCGCCCACTCGCCCCATCTCGCCTGGAGGAGCACCGCCATGCTCAAGTCCACCCCACACCCCTCCTTCCGTACGGTCCTCACCGCCCGTCGTGCCGCCGGGAGCGCGGTACGGGTCGCCGGTGCGCACGACGCGCTGGGCGGCCGGCTGGCCGAGGCCGCCGGGTTCGACGCCGTCTGGGCGTCCAGCCTGGAGGTGTCCGCCGCCCGCTGCCTGCCCGACGCGAGCGTGCTGACGATGACCGAGTACCTGGAGGCCGCGGCCCACACCCAGAAGGCGCTCGGCATCCCGGTCGTCGCCGACGTCGACACCGGCTACGGCAACAACCTGAACGTGGCCCACATGGTCCGCGAGTACGAGGCCGCCGGGATCACCGCCGTCGCCATCGAGGACAAGCAGTTCCCCAAGATGAACAGCTTCGTCGCCACCAGCCACACCCTCCTCGACACCGAGACCTTCAGCTCCAAGCTGCGGGTCGCCAAGCAGGCCCAGCGCACCGAGGACTTCTTCGTCATCGCCCGCACCGAGGCGCTGATCGACGGGCTCGGCGTGGAGGTCGCCCTGGAGCGCTGCCACGCGTACGTCGACGCCGGCGCCGACGGTGTGCTCGTGCACTCCAAGAAGCCCACCAACGAGCAGGTGCTGGCCTTCCTCGCCGAGTGGGGCGACCGGGCACCGGTGGTGGTCGTCCCGACGACCTACCCCGACTGGCACATCGACGACGCCGTCAAGGCGGGCGTGTCCACCGTCATCTACGCCAACCAGGGTCTGCGGGCCACCATCCGCGCGCTGCGCGAGACCTACGGCACGATCGTCGAGCGGGGCGACACCACCGAACTCGAGGACCGCATCGCCTCCGTGAAGGACATCTTCGCCCTGCAGAGCCTGACCGACTGGCAGGAGCTGGAATCGGCATGACGGCCGTGCGCTCCCCGTCCGCGCGTGAGGGACGGCGGGGGCAGTTGCCACCGGTGTTCTGGCTGCTGTTCGCCGGCACGCTGCTGAACCGGCTGGGCATCCTCGTCCCCGCGTTCCTCTCGCTGTTCCTGGCCGCCGAGACCGGACTGTCCCTGGGCACCATCGGCGTGCTGGTCGGGTTGTGGGGCGCCGGGTCGGTGGCGGGGTCGCTGGTGGGCGGGGTGCTGGCCGACCGGCTGGGGCCGCGGGCGGCGGTGCTGCTGTCGCAGGCGGCATCGCTGGCCGCCTCCGCCGCCCTGGCCTGCACCCATCGGGCCGCGGTGCTCGCCGGGGTCGTGGTGCTGTCCGGCTGCGCCTCCACGGTGCACAAGCCGGCCGGGGCGGTGGTCGTCTCCGGGAAGCTGCCCGCGACGGGCCATGTGCGGGCCTTCGGCCTGCTGTACTGGGCGTCCAACATCGGTGCGGCCGTGTCGCCGGCGGTCTCCGGAGTGCTGCTGGAGCGCGGCGCCCTCTGGCTGATCGTCCTCAACATGACCACCGCGGTCGGCTACAGCCTGATCGCGCTGCGGCTGCCGGGGCGGGATGCGGGGACGGGCGGCGGGGCGGCCGGAGAGGCGCGTTCCCCCGGGCGGGGTCTGCTCGCGCCGTTCCGCTCCGGGCCGGTCGCCCGCTTCCTGTTCCTGTCCTTCTGCCTCGCCCTGATCTACCTCCAGAAACAGTCGACACTGCCCCTGGACATGGCCGCCCACGGGCTGGACCCCCACACCTACGGCCTGGTCGTCTCCCTCAACGGCCTGCTGATCATCGTGCTCCAGCCCGTCGTCTCCCGGCTGGCCGAACGGCTCGGCATGGACGCCCAGTTCGTCCTGGCCGGGCTGCTGATCGCGGTCGGCTTCGGCACCAACTCCGTGGCGGGGAGCGCATGGTCGTACGCCGCCGCGCTCACCGTGTGGACCCTGGGCGAGATCCTGCTGGTGCCGCAGGCGTCCGCGTTCCTGGTGCGGCACGCCCCCGAGGGCCGGGCGGGCTCCTACCAGGGCGCCTACCAGTTCGTGTGGAACCTGGGCCTGGTGCTGGGCGCCCCGCTCGGGATGACCGTGCGCGACACGTACGGCGGGGATGTGCTGTGGGCGGTATGCCTGGTGCTGGGGGTGGGAGTGGTGACGGCCCATGCGGCGTATGCCTGGCTGGCCGGGGGAGGACGTGCGGGGCAGGGCCGGAGCGGGGAGCCACCGGATCAGGCCGGCGGACAGACGGACGACAGGGCGGGAACCCGGTCGACCTGACCCGGGCCGGGGACCTCGTCCGTCATCGGGGGGCACTCCGCATCCCCCTCCAGGACCCCCGACTTGGCGATGAGGTACCCGAGCTGTGCGCGGCTGCGGCTGCCGAACCGCGCCGAGATCCGGGCGATGTACTCCTGGCAGCGCCGGACGCTGATCCCTAACTGCTGGGCCGTCACCGCGTCCTTGTCGCCGGCCACCACGTGCCGCATGATCGCCAGCTCCAGCTCGTCGGTGATCCGCGCCGTCACCTTGTCCCGGCCCGGCGGGGTGAAGGGGACGGCACGGATCCAGGACCGTTCGAAGGCGAGGGCCAGGAAGGAGACGACGGCCGGGATGCGCACCTCGACGGCGACCGTGCGGTCCGCGGTGCTGGGGATGAAGGCGATCTTTCGGTCGAAGACGATCAGCCGGTCGAAGTTCTCGTCCAGCGTGCGCACCTCGGCGCCCTGCTCCTCGACGGTGCGCACATAGGCCCGGGTGGTCGCGCTGGTGCGGGCGTTGTGCTGGTAGATCGTCTTCATCCGGGCGCCCCGGCCGAGCATGGCGAGCGTCGGCGGCAGCGAGGCCGCCAGCACCTCCGCGGAGCGCGGGCCGCCCGGCTGCGAGGTCAGGATCTCCTCGTGGCACTCGCGGGTGGCCATCTCGATGGCGGCATTGATGTGCGCGAGACCCGAGTGCACCTCGTACCCGCCGGAGTCCCGGTGCAGCCGGTACGCCTCCACGGCCGGGGCCAGCGCCTCCTGGGTGTGCAGCAGCCGGTCGAGCACCTCCTGCGCCTCACCGAGGATCTCGCTCGCACGCCGGCCGCAGACGAGGCCGGGGTTGACGGCCATGTAGATGGCGTCGTCGGTGCCGTCGCCGGGTGTGCCCCCCGCGTCGTCCTCGCCGCTGCGGTACAGCAGTCCGTTCGCCACGAGCCGGCGTACCGCGTTCGGCGGCGTCGTCCCGTCGATGGGACCCGGCAGCCGGGGCAGCAGCGAGGAGTACACCTCGATGTCCTCCTGCCGCAGCGGCCCGGCGTCCGATGCGCCTGCCGACCCACCCAGATCGTTCACGTTTCCCCCGCACTCGGTCATCGACCCGTCATCTTTGGTAAAAGTTATCCGTCGTGGTGCCCGGTCATGCTTGACAGTCCTGTGACGACCGTCTCTTGTCATGCATGACAACGATGCCTTGCGCGCGGTGGTGAAGGTGCGTTCGTCATCGGCGGCCGTCCTTCACCCCGCGTCGTGATTTGATCATGTTCGACCGGAGCCCGGCCCTTCCGGGTGTGGGCCGGGCCGGTGTGCCGTGCCCGTCGAGCGCGTCCGTTACATCGGCTGATGCTAGAAATAGACCATGAAGAGGCTTTTCGGCCTGTTCAACGTGCGGCCCGCCCCCGCGCAGGCCGAGGCGCTCCCGGCCGCCGAGGGCCACCGCCGCCTCCCGCCGGGCCTGCGCACCGTCGCGGGCCAGATGTTCGTCCTGCAGTTCGTCATCGTGGTCCTGTTCGGTGCGGTGGCCGTGACGGCGCTGGCCCTGCAGGCCCAGCAGGCGAGCCTGGCCGAGGCCCGGGCCCGCTCGCTCGTGGGTGCCGAGTCCTTCGCGAACGCCCCGGGCACGCTCGCCGCCATGCGTTCCGCCCACCCGAGCGCGCTGCTCCAGCCCCGGGCGGAGGCGGCCCGCAGGACGTCGGGAGTCGACTACGTCGTCGCGTTCAGCCCGGCCGGCTACCGGTGGTCGCACCCCGACCCGAACCTGATCGGCAAGCACGTGACCGGCACCTACGCCCAGGGCCTCGCCGGGCACCGGTACACCTCCACGTTCCGCACGCCCGTGGGCCAGGCCGTGGACACGACCGTCCCGGTCCTCGACGGCCGCGGCAAGGTCGCCGGGCTGGTGTCGGTCGGCATCACCGTCCACAGCGTGAACGCGCGCGTGATGCGGCAGATGCCGCTCCTGCTGGGCGCCGGCGCCGGTGCCCTGGTGCTGGCGACGGCCGGAACGGCGCTGGTGAGCCGCCGGCTGCGGCGGCAGACCCGCGGCCTGGAACCGGCCGAACTGCGGCGGATGTACGACCACCACGACGCCGTGCTGCACGCCACGCGCGAGGGGGTGCTCATCCTCGACGAGGACGGCCGGCTGCTGCTCGCCAACGACGAGGCACGGCGCCTGCTCGACCTGCCCGCCGACGCGCACGGGCGGCACGTCGCCGGCCTCGGCCTCGGACCGGGCCTGAACGGACTGCTCTTCGGCGGGCGGCCCGTCACGGACGAGGTGTGCGAGGCCGGTGAGCGGCTGCTGGCGGTGAGCGTCCGGCCGACCGCGCCCTACGGCGGCCCGCCCGGCAGCGTCGTGACACTGCGGGACACCACCGAACTGCGGGCCGTCGCAGGTAAGGCCGCCGTGGCCGAGCACCGGCTGCGGCTGCTCTACGACGCCATGACCAGGATCGGCACCACCCTCGACGTGGCACACACGGCCGAGGAACTCACCCGGTTCACGGTTCCCCGGTTCGCCGACTACACCAGCATCGACCTGGTCGACTCGATCCAGCAGGGCGGCGAGCCCGAGGGCACGATGATGCGCCGCGCGGCCCTCACCGGCATCCATGAGGACCATCCGCTGTTCCCGGTCGGCACGCTCACCGACTTCGGCTCCGAGACCCCGCAGGCGATCGGCTTCGGCACCGGCGAGCCCGTGCTCGAGGCCGACATGCGCGCCCTGAGCGGATGGCAGGACCAGGACCCCGTCAACGCGCGCAGGATCATCGAACACGGCATCCACTCGATGATGGTGGTCCCGCTGCGCGCCCGCGGCATCCTCATGGGCGTGGCCAGCTTCTGGCGCTCCGAACGGCCCGAACCCTTCGAGGAGGAGGACGTGGCGGTCGCCGAGGAACTGGTGGCCCGCGCCGCACTCGCCATCGACAACGCCCGGCGCTACACGCGCGAGCACACCACGGCCGTCACCCTGCAGCGCAGCCTGCTGCCGCGCCGCATGCCCGAGCAGTCCGCCCTGGACGTGGCCCACCGCTATCTGCCGGCCCGGGCAGGGGTGGGCGGGGACTGGTTCGACGTCATCCCGCTGCCCGGGGCGCGGGTGGCGCTGGTCGTCGGCGACGTGGTCGGGCACGGGCTGCACGCGGCGGCCACCATGGGCCGGCTGCGCACCGCCGTGCTCAACTTCTCCGCCCTCGACCTGAGCCCCGACGAACTGCTGGCGCACCTGGACGAGCTGGTCAGCCGCATCGACAGCGACGAGACGGGCGAGGCCGGCGCGGGCATCACCGGAGCGACCTGCCTGTACGCCCTCTACGACCCCGTCGCCGGGCGGGTCAGCATCGCCCGGGCCGGTCACCCCGGGCCCGCCGTGGTGCTGCCCGACGGCACCGCCTCCTACCCCGACGTGCCGGTCTGCCCGCCGCTCGGCCTGGGCGGCGGCATGCCGGTGGAGACGTGCGAGCTCACGCTGCCCGAAGGATCGCGGCTGGTGCTGTACACCGACGGGCTCGTCGAGGACCGCGGCCGGGACATCGACACGGGCCTGGTGCAGCTGCACGCGGCGCTGGCCGGCACGGTCGGCCGTACGCCGGAGGAGACCTGCACCGACATCCTCCGTACGGTGCTGCCGGACCGGCCGAGCGACGACGTCGCCCTGCTGGTGGCCCGCACCCGGCTGCTGGACCGCGACCGGATCGCCGAGTGGGAGGTGCCCTCCGAGGCGGCCGCCGTGGCCCCGGTCCGCTCCGCGTGCGCCCGCACCCTGGACACCTGGGGACTGTCGGACCTCGGCTACACCACCGAGCTGGTCCTCAGCGAGCTGATCACCAACGCGATCCGCTACGGCTCCCCGCCCGTCCGCGTCCGGCTGCTGTACGACCGCCACCTGATCTGCGAGGTCTCCGACGGCAGCAGCACCGCTCCGCACCTCAGGCGCGCGGCGGACACCGACGAGGGCGGCCGCGGCCTCTTCCTGGTCGCCCGGCTCACCACCCGCTGGGGCACCCGCTACACGGCCCGCGGCAAGGTGATCTGGGCGGAGCAGTCCCTGCACGACGGCCGCCGGGAGCCGGCCGCCGACACGGCCGAGGAGCTCCTGGACCAGTGGCACGACGACCAGTGGGACGAGGGCACCCCCCAGCCATGACGGCATCCCGAGCCACCACGGCACCCCCTGGCCGTCACGGCACCCCCTGGCCGTCACGGCATGCCCTGGCCATGACGGCCATGACAGGCGTGACGGGCACGGTCACGGTGGTCCCGACGGGCCACGACCGTCACGGTGGTCCCGACGGGCCACGACCGTCACGGCGGTCCCGAGCCGACTGCACGTCCGATTTCCGCCAGCCCGCTGTGCGGCCGCGTCCCACACTGGAAGACGTGATGGACGAGGACACCAGGTACGAAGCAGTGCGCAGCCGGGACGGACGGTTCGACGGCGCGTTCTTCTTCGCCGTCGAGACGACCGGGATCTACTGCCGGCCCAGCTGCCCGGCGATCACCCCGAAGCGGCGGAACGTGCGGTTCTTCCCGACGGCCGCCGCCGCGCAGGGCTCCGGCTTCCGCGCCTGCCGGCGGTGCCGGCCCGACGCCGTGCCGGGGTCCGCCGAGTGGAACGTGCGCGCGGACGCCGTCGGCCGGGCCGTGCGCCTGATCGCCGACGGCGTCGTCGACCGCGAGGGCGTCGGGGGCCTCGCCTCCCGGCTCGGCTACAGCGCCCGCCAGGTGCAGCGCCAGCTCACCGCCGAACTCGGCGCCGGACCCGTGGCCCTCGCCCGCGCCCAGCGCGCGCACACCGCACGGGTGCTGCTGCAGACCACCGACCTGCCGGTCACCGAGATCGCGTTCGCGTCCGGGTTCGCCAGCGTGCGGCAGTTCAACGACACGATCCGCGAGGTGTACGACGCGACACCGACCGGCGTACGGGACGCCGCCCCCCGGGGCAGGGGAGCCCGCCGGGCCACCCCGGGTGCGGGCATCCCCCTCCGGCTCGCCCACCGCGGCCCCTACCAGGCCGCCGCCGTCTTCGACCAGCTGGCGCGGGAGGCCGTGCCCGGCGTCGAGGAGGTGAGCGGCGCCCCCGGTCTGCGTACCTACCGGCGCACCCTGCGGCTGCCGTACGGCACCGCGATCGTCGCCGTCCAGGAGCGAAGCCGGACGCCCAAGGCGGGCGGCGGCACCCATCCGGGCGGCTGGCTCGACGCCCGGCTGCACCTGACCGACCCACGGGACCTGACCACCGCCGTGCAGCGGCTGAGGCGGCTCTTCGACCTCGACGCCGACCCGTACGCGGTGGACGAACGGCTCGGCGCGGACCCGCGGCTCGCCCCGCTGGTCGCCGCCCGGCCAGGCCTGCGCTCGCCCGGTGCCGTCGACCCGCTGGAACCCGCTGTACGGGCGCTGGTGGGGGTGGCCGGCGCGGAGAGCCTGGTCCAGCGGTACGGCAAGGCGCTCGACGCCCCCTGCGGCAGCCTCACCCACCTCTTCCCGGAGCCCGCCGCCCTTGCCGGGACCGTGGCCGAGGGCGGGTCCGGGTCCCCGTCCGGCGACACGCTGGGCGTACTCGCCGCCGCCCTCGCCGACGGGACCGTGCACCTGGACCCGGGCGCCGACCGGGACGACGCCCAGGACGCGCTGCTCGCCCTGCCCGGCATGGACCCGGCCGTCGTCGCCGCTGTCCGCGTGCGCACCCTCGGGGATCCCGACGTGGCCCCGCCCGGCATGGACGTGCCGGACACCTGGCGGCCGTGGCGGTCCTACGCCGTCCAGCATCTGCGTGTCGCGGGGGAGTGGACCGACTGATGGAGACGATCTACTGGACGGGCGTGGCCGCCCCGCTCGGCCGGCTCCTGCTCACCGCGGGACCGGACGGCGCGCTCACCTCGCTGTCCGTGCCCGGGCAGAAGGGCGGCCGGGTCGTCCAGGACGGCTGGCGGCACGACCCCGGGCCCTTCCGGGCGGCCGAGGAACAGCTCGCCGCCTACTTCGCCGGTGAACTCAAGGGTTTCCGCCTGCCGTTCAGCACCCACGGCACCGCGTTCCGGGAACGGGTGTGGGCCGCGCTCGACTCCGTGCCGTACGGCGCCACCACCACCTACGGCGAGATCGCCGCGCGCATCGGCGCGTCCCGCGCCGCCGTCCGGGCCGTCGGCGGGGCGATCGGCGCCAACCCCCTGCTCATCGTGCGCCCCTGCCACCGAGTGATCGGCGCCGACGGCTCACTGACCGGATACGCGGGCGGACTCGACCGGAAGGTGTGGCTGCTGACCCTGGAGGGCGCGCTGCCCGGTCCGGTGAATCCGTAGGGTGTGCTGCCCGGGTCGGTGACCGTGGCGGGTGTGCTGCCTGGTTCGGTGACCGTGGCGGGTGTGCTGCCTGGTTCGGTGACCGTGGCGGGTGCGCTGCCCGGGCCGGTGACCTGGAGGGCGCGCTGCCCGGTCCGGGCTCCTCCTCGCCCGGCCGTCGGCGCTGACGGACATCGTTCGGTTCCGCCTGTCCGGGGGCCGGGCTTCTTCCCCGCCGGCCCCCGGCGCGGACGTACACCGTTCGGTTCCGCCTGTCCGGCACAGCGAGCGGCCCTCGGCCCCGGCCGGAGGGCCTACGCCGACCGGGTGGACCGCGGGTGATGTTCCGGCCCCCCGTTCCCGCCGTGTGGGACGGTCGCCTCCGACGGGCGACGAAAGGGCGGGCGCACATGGGCATGGTCGGACGGGTCCTCGTGGCGCTCGTGGTCGCGCTGCTGCCCGAGACGACGGCGGTGGCCGTCGCCGAACCCGCGCCGCCACCGTGGACGGGCAGCTGGGAGACGGCGCCCCACGGCACCACTGCCGCGCTCCCCGGTGCCACCATCCGCAACGTCGTCCACGTCAGCGTCGGAGGCACCGCCGTGCGGATCCGTGTCAGCAACCGGTTCGGCACCGCCCCGCTGCAGCTCGGTGCGGTCACGGTCGCGCTGCGCCGCGCCGCCGGGCCGGACGCCGTGCCCCACACCCTGCACACCGCCACCTTCAGCGGCGCCCCGACGGTCACCGTCCCACCGGGCCAGGACCTGTTCACCGACCCCGTCCCGCTGTCCGTACCGGCCGGCGCCGACCTGCTGGTCACCGTGTTCACCCCGGTCGACAGCGGCCCGGCCACCTACCACCGCACCGCCCTGCAGACCAGTTACCTGGCCCCCGCCGGCCACGCCTCCGACGAGAACGGCTCCGCGTACACCACGGCGATCGGCTCCTGGTACTACGTCACCGGCGTCGACGTCCGCGGCGACGCCGTCGGCAGCGTCGTCGCCTTCGGCGACTCCCTCACCGACGGCACCGGCTCCACCCCCGACACCAACCACCGCTGGCCCGACCGGCTCGCCCAGCGCCTGAGCGGCGACCGGCTCGGCGTCCTCAATGCCGGCATCGCCGGCAACCGGCTGCTGCGCGACGGCACCGGACCGAGCGCCCTCGCACGCCTGGACGCCGACGCCCTGGACCGCGCCGGGGTGCGGGTCCTGGTCGTGCTGGAGGGCATCAACGACATCAAGGGCACCCCCGAGGCGACCGACCCGGCCGCCTTCGCCACCGCGTACCGCACCCTCGTCGCCCGCGC
Organism: Streptomyces sp. NPDC020362; assembly: GCF_040642095.1. Lineage (NCBI taxonomy): Bacteria > Bacillati > Actinomycetota > Actinomycetes > Kitasatosporales > Streptomycetaceae > Streptomyces > Streptomyces sp. NPDC020362. The sequence goes on along the minus strand of NZ_JBFAET010000037.1, from coordinate 21,613 downwards.
CCACGCCCGCGGCATCCGGGTCGTCGGCGTCACCCTCACCCCGTACGGCGGCTTCTCCGGCTACACACCGGCCCGCGAGGCGGTGCGGCAGAAGGTCAACGCGTTCATCCGCACCGGCGGTGCCTTCGACGCGGTCGCCGACGCAGACGCGGCCGTCCGTGACCCGGCCGCCCCCGAGCGCATCCTGTCCGGCTACGACCCGGGCGACCACCTGCACTTCAACGACGCGGGCATGCGCGCGGTCGCCGACACCGTGGCCGCCGCCCTGGTCCGTGAGGCGGCCGCACCCACCGGCCTGGATCCCGTCGCCCGCTGACCGCCCGGCGCCGGGGGCCGTGCTCCGGCCGCCCGCCCCGCCCGGTCGTCCCCCGCAGTCCGGATGCACGGTGCCCGCCGCCTGCGGCCCGGTCAGTGCCGCACCATCTCGCGTGCGGCCCGGTCAGTGCCGCACCATCGTGTCCGCCGCCGGCTCAGCCCCACACCACCGCTCCCAGCCACGCCCCCACGATCAACAGACAGGCGAACAGCTCGGTGAGCACACTGGAGCCGCCCGAGCGCATCGTGGTGCGCAGTGCGGCCGTCGCCTCGCCGTGCCCGCCGAGCCGCAGCCGCTCGTGCAGGTAGATGCCGGCCATGAAGCCCGGCACCGCGCCCAGCACCGGGATCAGCAAGAAGCCAAGGCACGCGCCGACACCGGCGTACACCCCCATACGGGGCGTCGCACCGCTCGCCCGCAGCCGTCTCGGCGGCAGCATCCAGCGCACCACCAGGGACAGCAGCAGCACCGCGGTGGCCCCGACCAGCACACCCCAGGCGAGCGGCTGCGGGTCCTTCAGCGCCCACCACAGGACCGCGGCCCACACCAGCCAGGACCCCGGCACCCCGGGTACCAGCACTCCGCACAGGCCGAGCACCATCACCACGCCGACCAGCAGGAGTTCCCACGCTCCCATCTGCCCAGAGTGCCGGAGAGCCGAAGAAACCGCAGGTCAGCGGGAGCCCTCCCGGGCCACCCAGCCCCGCTCGTAGGCGTGCCAGCCCAGCTGCAGCCGGGTCGTCACCCCGGTCAGCTCCATCAGCCGCTTCACCCGGCGCTGCACGGTCCTCAGGCCCAGGTCGAGCTGTTTGGCCACGCTCGCGTCGGTCAGCCCGGCCAGCAGCAGTGACAGCACCTCCAGGTCGGTCGCGTCCGGGCCGTCGGCCTGCTGCTCGGCCACCCCGGACGCGCCGAGCCGCAGCGGCAGCGCCTCGCGCCACACCGACTCGAACAGCCCGGCCAGCAGCTCCAGCAGGCCGCTCGCGTGCACCACGAGCGCGGCCGGCTCGGCCGACCGCGAGGTGAGCGGCACCAGGGCGAGGGAGCGGTCGGCGACCACCAGTTTCGTCGGCACCCGGTCCACCACCCGCACCTGCTCGTCCCGGCCGAGCGCCGCCGTCAGTTCGGTGAGCCCGTCCGGCAGGTCCAGAACGGACCGCTCCACCACCACGCGATAGCGGACCCCGCGCCCCGCCGCCTGCTCCTCCGCGTCGTTGTCCGTCCCGGAGACCACCACCGGGTTGCCCGTGACCAGCGCGCACACCTCCTCGGCGGCCCCCAGCTGGAGCTGGAGGAAGCGCTGCGCGACGGCCGAGGCTCCGGTCACCACCTCCACGAGGTCGTGCACCTCCGGCTCGGCGGCGGCCGCCCGGTACTCCTCGGCCAGCAGCGCGGCCGCCAGCTCCGCCTTCTCCAGCTCGTGCCGCTGCCGGGTGAGCAGCGCGCCCAGCGCCACCCCGGGCGGGGCGGCCACCCAGCGGCCCGGACGGGCCGGGGACTGGGCTGCCAGGCCGTGCCGCTCCAGCCGGCGCAGCGCACGCTCGGTGTCCGGCTCGGCCAGCGACAGCCGCCGCGCCAGATCGGCCACCTCCGCGGCGCCCACGGACACCAGCGCCCGGTACGCCGCCTCGTGCGTCTCGTCCAGGCCTATCGCTGCCAGCATCGACCCACGTCCCTCCCCTGAGAGCCAGCCCTCTGCGCGATGCGCCCTGGCGGGAACCGGCCACGGCGCAAACCCGCCGCCGCACATCATCGTCGTACCGACGGTGACTCTGCCAAGGTGGCAGCACCGAGGAGGTGCGGCCGTGCTCACGACCCACAGCCGCCTCCCAGGAAACCAAGCCACAATCAGGCCAATCGGCCGGCGCCCCGGCGGCACCGGTCGCGCGGGCCGGTGACCCGGGCCCGCACGTGCGCGGGCGCGTGCGAAGGGGATGCGGGGCCGGGTCACTGTGGATGTCGCCGGGCGGCCCACCCGTGGGGGGTGGGGCCGCCCGGCGGTCATCTCCCTTCTCTCGTACGGGAGTTCGGGATGTCCCCCGGTGTGTCGTTCGAGGCGGGCTCGTGGCCCGGATTTTCCCCATGCCCCGTTTTCAACCGGCCCGTGCGGTGGACAATTAGGGGCATGAGCCAGCAGGGGGGTAGCCCCGCCCGTCATGAGGACGACTGGTGGGGCCAGCTGTACGACGACTTCAGCGAGGACACCGGCCCCACGGCCGCGCCCGATTCCCTGGACGACCGCTTCACCTCGGCGAAGAACGCGGTGGCGGGGCGGTCCGGCGGGGCGGCGGGAGCCACCGGTGGCACGGCTCCCCGGGATCCGCGCGAGCAGCCGCGCAGGGAGCCCGCGGTCCCCCTGCAGCGAGCGGCGTCACCGCCGCCCACCGCGACCACGCCGACGCCGCCCGCCGCGACGGGACGGACCGCCGCGCCCGCGCCGCAGACCCAGGCCGGGCAGGCCTCCGCACCACCCCTGGGCACGACACCGCCCCGGCAGCGCGCCCCATGGGACCCTCCGGCCACCGAGCCCGGGACCCCGGTGACCCTCCCGCCCGCGCCGGCCGAGGCCGGGGACCGGACGGGGGCGGCGCCCCCTGCGGACCGTCCCTCCGCACCGGCCACCCCACCCGACCGCCTCACCCCACCCGACCGCCCTGCTCCACCCGATCGCCAAGCTCCGGCCACAGCGCCCCTGCCCTCCCCGCCGCCCCCGCCGCCCCCGCCGCCCTCCTCCCTCGACTACGTCGGCTCCGGCCCTCCCACCTACGACCCCGAGCCCACCGCACTGCCCGCCGCCGACCCCGACGACCTCGGTGAACTGGTCGCCGACACCGTGCTGGACGGTGCCCGGTACGGGGCGTGCACGCTGCGGGCCGTGTCGCTGCGCGGGGACTCGGGGCGGTACCGAGGCGAGCCGCGCCGGGACTCGCTGCTCACCGCGCGGTTCGGGACGGGGGAGCAGGCGCTGCTCCTCGTCGCCATGGCGACCGGCGCGCGGGCCGCACCGGGCGCCCACCTGGCGGCGGCCGAGGCCTGCCGGCTGATCGGGCAGGCCGTGGGCCGCAGCCATCGAAGCCTGGTCGAGGACATCCGGGCCGCCCGGCGCGGCGAGCTGAAGTCCGGACTGCACCGCCTGACCGACCGCAGTCTCGGCAGACTGCGCGCCGGCGCGGTCGAACAGGGCCTGGACCCCGAGGAGTACACGGCGAGCCTGCGCTGTCTGCTGCTGCCCGCCGACCCGGACTGCCGGACCCGGGTGTTCTTCGGCGCGGGTGAAGGGGGCCTGTTCCGGCTGCGGGACGGCGCGTGGCAGGACATCGAGCCGCAGGTGTCCGCCGCCGACGGTGCCGAACCCGTCCTCGGCTTCGGCTCGCCCCCCGCCGAGACCCCGGAGGGCGACCGGCTCACCATGGACCTCGGCATCCCGACCCCGCCGAGCCCGTACGAGCCTGCCCCCGAACCGCCCCGGGAGCCGTTCCGCTTCCGTGCCTCGGTAGCCCGTCCGGGTGATGTGCTGGTGATGTGCACCGGCGGCCTCGCCGATCCGCTGCGGGGGGAGGCCGCACTCTGCGCCTACCTGGCCCGGCGCTGGGCCCGCCGCGCCGCGCCGGGCCTGGCCGCGTTCCTCGCGGACGCCCAGGTGCGGGTGAAGGGCTACGCCGACGACCGTACGGCGGCGGCCGTGTGGGAGGCGTAACCGCGGCCCCTGTGGATTGATGGAACGGGGGAGGTGCATCCCGGGACACCGAAGGGGCAGACGACCGCCATGGCCAAGCAGAACGTCGCCGAACAGTTCGTCGACATCCTCGTCCGCGCCGGCGTGCGCCGCCTGTACGGCGTCGTCGGCGACAGCCTGAACCCGGTCGTGGACGCCGTCCGCCGCAACGCCGCCATCGACTGGATCCACGTGCGCCACGAGGAGACCGCCGCCTTCGCGGCCGGTGCGGAGGCCCAGATCACCGGAAAGCTGGCCGCCTGCGCCGGCTCCTGCGGCCCCGGCAACCTGCACCTCGTCAACGGCCTGTACGACGCCCACCGCTCCATGGCCCCGGTGCTCGCCCTCGCCTCGCACATCCCCTCCAGCGAGATCGGCCTCGGCTACTTCCAGGAGACCCACCCGGACCGGCTGTTCCAGGAGTGCAGCCACTACAGCGAGCTGATCTCCAGCCCGAAGCAGATGCCCCGGCTGCTGCAGACCGCCATCCAGCACGCGGTGGGCCGGAGCGGAGTGAGCGTGGTGTCCCTGCCGGGCGACATCGCCGCCGAACCCGCCCCGGACAAGGCCCTCGAGAGTGCCCTCGTCACCTCCCGCCCCACCGTCCGGCCCGGCGACGCCGAGATCGACCGGCTCGTGGAGATGATCGACAAGGCCGGCCGGGTCACCCTCTTCTGCGGCAGCGGCACGGCCGGCGCACACACCGAAGTGATGCAGTTCGCGCAACGGATCAAGTCGCCGGTGGGGCACGCGCTGCGCGGCAAGGAGTGGATCCAGTACGACAACCCGTACACGGGACACCTGCGTATGTACACTACTCCCCATGCAGACACGCGTGTTGGGCGCTCGACGGCTGTCCCGGGTCAAGGACAATTCGACCTCGTTTGACCGTCAGGGGATAGCCATCGAGACCGTGACGGCCGCCATCGGCGGGCGGGTCATCGGCTGGGCTGACGACCCTGACGTCAGTGCGGCGAAGGTAGCCCCGAAGGACCGGCCCGAGCTGGGTCCGTGGTTCAGCCGACCCGAGGAATTCGATGCTATCGCGTGGTGGCGTCTCGACAGGGCAGTCCGAAGCATGCGAGATATGGCGTGGCTCGCGGGGTGGGCAAGGGACAACAGAAAGCGGCTGATCTTCGCCGAGGGCCCGGGCGGCGGGCGACTCGAACTCGACATGACGTCGCCCATGTCGGAACTCATTCTGATGATCCTCGCCTTCGCCGCTCAGATGGAAGTTCAGGCAATTCAGGAGCGGACGCAGGGGGCCTCCGAATATCTCCGCAGCGTCGGCCGATGGAAAGGCGGGCGAATTCCGTTCGGCCGAATGCCCGTGCCGCATCCGGACGAGGACGAGGGTTGGTGGCTGGGACGTCACGAGAAAACGGCCAGCATCATTGACGAGATGGTCTCCATGGTGCTGGACAACGCCGACCCGAAGTCGTACAACACGATCGCGGCATGGCTCAACGCCAAACACCCAGGTATGACGCCTGCCAATCACCGGCGTTTGGTGGCCACGCCTCCGAAAAAAACGGATCCCAACGCCCGTTGGAACCCCGGCATGGTGAGTTCCCTCCTCCGGCAACCGTCGTTGCGTGGATGGCTCACGCTGGGCAACGAGCCCGTTCGCGACGACGAGGGCGAGCCGGTGAAGCTCGGGCCGCAGCTCGTCGACGATGTCACCTGGCGTCGCCTCCAAGCCGCCATGGACGCCCGGGAGGGCACCCGTGGTGAGAACAAGAGCGACGCACACCCGCTCTTGGGCGTCGTCTTCTGCGGCTCCTGCGAGGGCAAGCTGTATCAGGGATGGATCAACCCCGGGCCGCACACGAAGACCGCGAAGCGTCAGTACCGGTGCGCAGCGAAGGCCCACGGCCGCGTGTGCGTCAAGCCCACGTACGTCACGGCCGGCCCCGTGGACGAGTACGTCGAGGAAGAGTTCCTTGCCCGCTTCGGGCGCTTCGAACTCGTCGAGGTCGTCACCATCCCCGGTGTCGACCATCGCGACGAGATCAAGGAACTAGAGGCGGACATCGACACTCTCGCCGGCCAACTCGCCAACCTCCGTGGGGCTGCAGCGGACGCCGTCGGGCGGCAGATACAAGGTCGGTCGGACAAGCTGGACCGGCTGAAGGAACAGCCCATCGTCCCGGCACGCACGGAGGAGATCCGCACGGGTGTCACGTACGGCGACGCATGGCGCGAGGCGGAGGGCGACACGCAGGTGCGCCGGAAGATGCTTCTCGACGTCGGATTTCAGGTGACCGTGGGGGAGACGTACCGCGGGGCTCGTGATGTGCGTAAGAGGCTGTCCGTCGCACTGGTGACGCCGGATCACATCGACCTGGAGGCGGACGCCCTGGAGGACGTGGCTCATCAGGAGAGCCTGTGAAGTAACGGGTTGATAACAGCTATGGAGCCCCATGGAGCCGCCTCCCGGGGCTCTTGGCGTCCTCTGCGGCGTCGCCGACCCGCGTGGCTGACGTCAGGTAGCGTCCTCATCGTCCACAGCCTCCTGTGGATAACTCCGGAGCGTAGGCGTGGTGACCCATGTTGCCAGTGAGCGTAGCCAGTTGAGCCGCACTAGGGTCCAAAGTGCCAAACTAACCACCTATTTCTACTCTCTCTAACACGCGTTAAGAGAGAACTGAAAACAGGGGTTAGTTTGGCACTTTGGACCCACCCCGGCCGGGGGGCGCTATCAAGATCGTTAACGCCTAACACTTCCCCCATTACCTAAGTAGGAGGGGGAGGACGTGCGACGCCGGCGAATGGCGCGGCTCCGCTCCCCCTCCTCGACGGCCGGCACCGCTCCCGCGCTCCCCGCTCTCTCCTCCGGGTTGACGACGCGGTTGAAGCGGTCCGGCCGTCCTAAGGTTTCGACGGGCGCAACGGCGGTTCTTGCGCCGATGGTCCTCGTACTGTGGGTTCAGTTGCAGACGTCGCTGGAGGCGTACACGGCATCGCCGGTAGTGGTGTCCACGAGAAAGGCACAGATGTAGTGGTTTGGGCCGTCGGGCCACCAGCCGGAGCCGGCACCCGCGGAGTCCCAGAGCACGCGCTGGTTGTCCATTAGAACGAACTTGCAGTAGCCGCCAACATAGGTCGGGTTGAGTTCCACCACGTCGTGCCAGCCGCCATTGACGTAGTGCAGCTCGATCTTGTGATCCGCAGTGCAGTGCGCTGTGCCGAACCAGTGGTCGCCCTCGTTGGCGGCGAAAGCGGGCGTGGGCGAAGATAGCGCGATCGCGGCACCGATGCCGAGGACGGCGACGGCGGATCTCAGGGACGTACGGCGAGACAGCATGAAGCGGATCCCTTCCGAAGTCAGTGCGGCCCGGTTGGTCGGGCGGAGACACATTCACAGCGCTCGAACCCCAACGCCAGCGACTTTTTGGACATGTGTGGACGGGTTCGAACGAGACCGCAGGTGACCCCGGGCAACACTCGGTGGGCGTCCGCCTGGCGTCGGCCGGTTCGACTCCGGCCCCTTCACTGCTGTAGCGCTGACGGACCGGGGGACCGGATCACGCAGAGGCGCACAGAGGACGCGGCTTCGGTGCTGTCACCGTGGCGCGGCGACCAACACCCGGGCCTCACGGTCCGGACGAATGGGCGTAGCTCAGTGGTAGAGCAGCGGTCTCCAAAACCGTCCACGGAGGTTCGATTCCTCCCGCCTGTGCGGTCCCGACGTGTCCCGCCCTGGAGTCCAGGGGTCTGCCGCGCTGGGATTCATGGTGGCGGTAGCTCAATGGCTAGAGCGCCCGGTTGTGGTCCGGGTGATGCGGGTTCGAATCCCGCCCGTCACACAGAGGGGCGTCCCGTGCGCGACTGCGCAGCGCGCGCCCTAACCACCGTTGGGGGGACGGCAGTCCCAGAAGCGGTGAGCAGTGCGCCGGCAGCGACGCCGCGAGGGCGCACATGCTGTCCGACGACGGGACCCGGGCAGCAACAACCCACCCCGTCCCTTGTGGGCGGGGCTATCGCCTCCGTAGCTCAGTTGGCCAGAGCACCGACCTCGTAAGTCGGGAGTCGCGCGTTCGAGTCGCGCCGGGGGCTCTCGCTAGGGGCGACCTCTCAGAGGCCGCCCCTTCAGGTGAGCACTAGTCGTTGCGCTTCAGATACTGGAGCACGACGAGGCCAATTCCCCCGACGGCGACGGTAGCTCCTCCGCCGGTCTTCAGGGCGTCGAGAGTACCGCCACCGAGCAAGCCGACAACCGTGAAGGCAAGCAGCCCGACGAGAGTCGACACCAGTGCAACGATCGCCAGATCACGGCCCGGGTGGTGGCAGTTCTGTGAGGTCGTCTGCGTGGACGCCACTTTGTTCCTCCGCTGTGTGAAGTTCGCGAGCACACTGGACACCGGCACGTCTCGGCGAGACGCCCGTCAGTCCAGGGCAGCGCGCGAGGAGCTATGGAGCCCCTCGACAGCCGGTCGGCGGCTGTAAGCGCGCTAGAACACAAACCGTCACGACACCCCCGATGGGTAGCGGAATCACACACGCTACAGGTTGGTCAACCCCTGTGCAACGGGACGTAGTTCAGCGGTCAGAGCACCCGCTTTGGGAGCGGGGAGTCGGAGGTTCGAATCCTCCCGTCCCGACAACAGCCCCGCCGCGGAGGAGAGATCCTGCGACGGGGCTGCACGACGTTACGGCCTACTTCGGCAGCTTCACCATGAACGGCCCCGCTGGGACGAGGGACCGCCCCGACGGCGCCCGCATCCGCCGCGGGAAAGGGGCGGTACGAAGCCCCGCTCACCTACGCGTCCCCACGCCCCCGGTGAGCGGGGCTTTCTTCTGCCGACGACGTGCGCAGGTATTTCCAGTACGACAACCCGTACGACGTCGGCATGAGCGGGCTGCTCGGCTACGGCGCCGCCTACGAGGCCACCCACGAGTGCGACCTGCTGATCCTGCTCGGCACCGACTTCCCGTACAACGCGTTCCTGCCGGACGACGTGCAGATCGCCCAGATCGACGTGCGGCCCGAGGTGCTCGGCCGCCGCTCCCGCCTCGACCTCGCCGTGTGGGGCGACGTCCGCGAGACGCTGCGCTGTCTGATCCCGCGGGTGCGGGAGAAGACCGACCGGCGCTTCCTCGACAAAATGCTGAAGAAACACGCCGGGGCACTGGAGGGCGTGGTCAAGGCGTACACGCGCAAGGTCGACAAGCACGTCCCGATCCACCCCGAGTACGTGGCCGCCGTCCTGGACGAAGTCGCCGACGACGAGGCCGTCTTCACGGTCGACACCGGGATGTGCAATGTGTGGGCCGCCCGCTACATCTCGCCCAACGGCCGCCGCCGGATCATCGGTTCCTTCTCGCACGGTTCGATGGCGAACGCGCTGCCCATGGCGATCGGCGCCCAGTTCACCGACCGGCGCCGGCAGGTCGTCTCCATGTCCGGCGACGGCGGATTCGCCATGCTGATGGGCGACTTCCTGACGCTGGTGCAGTACGACCTGCCGGTCAAGGTCGTGCTGTTCAACAACTCCTCCCTCGGCATGGTCGAGCTGGAGATGCTGGTGGCAGGCCTGCCCTCGTACGGCACCGCCAACACCAACCCCGACTTCGCCGCGGTCGCCCGCGCCTGCGGCGCCCACGGGGTGCGGGTGGAGAAGCCCAAGCAGCTCGCCGGGGCGCTCAAGGACGCCTTCCGGCACAAGGGCCCCGCCCTGGTGGACATCGTCACCGATCCCAACGCGCTGTCCATCCCGCCGAAGATCAGCGCGGAGATGGTCACCGGGTTCGCGCTGTCCGCCTCGAAGATCGTGCTGGACGGCGGCGTCGGCCGCATGCTCCAGATGGCCCGCTCCAATCTGCGCAACGTCCCCCGGCCCTGAAGGAGCCGACCGGAGCGATGGTTTCCGGCCACTTTCACGCCGTGTGACGGCCCGTCGGCCACCGTCGGCGGACGGCTGCACCCTGCCGGGATGGGACGCCCGTGGCGTGGTACGGCGCTCTTGGCGGGTCCGGAGGAGGCGCGGGGGTGCCACGGGGCCGAACGGACGGCCGTACGGGCGTGGCCGAACAGTCGGCCGTCGGCGGGGGGTCATGCGTGCCCACAAGAGCGTTGGGCATGGATTCCCGTGAACGTGTTCGACCAGGAGGGGCAGGTTCGGCAACATGCAGGCGGGGGTCATGAAGAGGCAGGCGCGAGGGGGCGGTCCCGTGGCCATCGGGGCCTCCTCGGCGAAGGCGGGGGAAGAGGCCGACACCATCACGGATCGGGCGCACGCGCACCGGCTCAGGCGCAAGCTGGGGCGGGCGGATCTCAGGGCGGTGCCCGAGGCACGGCGGGAGCTGCGCGAACTGCTGCGGCACTGGGGCAAGCCCGGCCGCTCGGAGATAGCCGAGCTGCTCACCAGCGAACTCGTCACCAACGCGCTCGTGCACACCGACGACGACGCCGTCCTGACCGCGGTCGTCTCGTCGCACGGACTGCGCGTGGAGGTACGGGACTTCGTGGCCCGCAGGCCGCGCCCGTGCGCACCGGACACGGGGGACGGCACTCACGGCCGGGGACTGGTCCTGGTCGAGTCCCTCGCGGACTCCTGGGGCGTACGACCGCACGGGGTGGGCAAGTCGGTGTGGTTCGAACTCGGCGCCGAGGCCGCCTGAGGCGGGCCGGAGACGGCAACGGGGCGGGGGAGAACTCCAGTCAACACCAACAAGACACCCGGGCGCACAAACCCCCCACCAGGGAGGGGGGCGCGACCGGGGGGGGGGGGTGTGGTGGTTCTGCTCCGCCCCCCGCCCCGGGGCGCGTCGAGCGCCGGAAAGGGGTGCGGGGAACTGCGCGAGCAGCCACGACGGATCCGCAGTGACGCACTGGCCTCCCCGCGGACGGGCTAGCCGAACTGCTGCTCAAGATCCTTCAGCTTGCGCTCCAGGGAGTCCAGGCGCGGCAGGGCCATCGTGTCGTCCTCGGCCGTGAGGTCGACGGTGACCGGCTCAGAACCCTTGCGAACCGGCTGAAGGGAGGGCCGAGAGCGTACGGGCAGTTGCTCCGGCGCGGATATGGCAGGCTCCGCGGTGGCCTGCGCGGGGCCGCGCTCCACGGCCTGCATCTCGACCTGTCGGGCGCCGGTGCGGCCGACGAAGCCGCGGTGGCCTCGGCTGATGGCCTTCAGCTGGGCGCGCTCCACGCGCTGCTGGTCGCGCCTGCGCTGCCGGGTCTCTTCCTTCTGCCGCCGGTCGTCGCGGACCTCCTCGACGGCCTCGTCCAGGCTGCGCACGCCCTCGAGGAGCATCAGCGACCAGGCCCGGTAGGTCTCGCGCGGAGCCCGCAGCCAGCGCACGATGCGGATCTGCGGCAGCGGACGCGGCACCAGACCCTGCTCACGCAGGGCGGCCCGGCGGGTCTGCTTCAGCGCGCGGTCGAACAGGACGGCCGCGGACAGCGACATGCCGGAGAAGAACTGCGGTGCGCCGTCGTGCCCCACGCCCCTCGGCGCGTGCACCCAGTTGAACCAGGCCGCGGCCGCGGCGAACATCCATACGAGTATCCGGGAGCCGAGGGCCGCGTCACCGTGGCTGGCCTCGCGCACCGCGAGGACGGAGCAGAACATCGCCGCACCGTCCAGGCCGAACGGCACCAGGTACTGCCATCCGCCGGTCAGCCCGAGGTTCTGCTCGCCGAAGCCGACCAGACCGTGGAAGGACAGTGCGGCCGCGACCGCCGCACAGCAGAACAGCAACACATAGGAGGCGGTGCCGTAGACGGCCTCCTTGCGCCTGCGACGCTCCTCGCTGCGCTCCCAGGAGTCGTCCGCGCTCGCGTTCTCCCCGGAGGAGCGCTTGCCGCGCGCGAGCACCGCCACCGCCGCCAGCATGCCCAGGAGCAGTACGGCGCCGGGAAGCAGCCAGTTCAGCGATATGTCGGTCAGTCTCATCAGGGGTCCCTTGCATTGGGATAGGGCGTAACGCCCGCCATAGTGGCCCACTCCCGAGGGCCCTCAGGGGGTTTCGGGGCAAGAGGTCGTCATAAATATGCAAGGGGATGCCCAGGACGACGATCTGCTCGAACTGCCGCTTGAGGGGCGGGAGTTGAGTTCGAATAAGACTACCCGTACGGATGGTTCCTCGGAAAGTTCCTGCGACGAGTGAGGAAATTGTGAATTGCGGATCCGAGGGTGGGTGACCCGATCCCGACGATCCTAGAGGACTCGGGGGCGAGTTCATGACCTGATGGACACTCAGGCGGCAGTGGCCGCCGCGGGTTTGGCGATGGAGTCGCCGTCGCGGGCGTGCGTGCGGGTGGTGCAGCGTGCGGGCAGGTGGTGCAGGCGTGCGGGCAGGTGGCGCAGGGGTCCTCGGGGCGCACCGTGCAGAAGGCGTCCTCGGGCAGCCGGAGGGCGAGCCGCCGAAGCGGAGGCGGGAGCGGAGGCGGGAGCGGAGGCGGGAGCGGAGGCGGGAGCGGAGGGGGAGCCAGGGGGGAGTCAGGGGGAGACTCCGCTCGGGCGGGACGTCCGGGCGGGCCCGGTGTCCGTGGCCGCGTAGCACCTGCGCCTCGCCCGGGGCCGGGAAGGCGCCGGGGCGGCTGCCGCTCGCCGTGAGCCCGTCGGCGGTGAGTCATCTCTCACTCGGGCCATCGGCTCCGCCGGATCGAGGGCGGTCGCGACCAGGTCCGGGTGGATGTCGCAGGGGCGGGCATACGCGGCGGTGAGCGGCGAAGCCGCAGCGGGCACGGGGAGACCGCTGATCGCCAGGAGGGCTCAGTCGTAAAGGCAAGGCTAACCTTATTCGCCCGGCGGGGAATTTGAACCGTCGCCTTGTACGCCTAAGGTGCTTGACGGACAAGTAACAACCCGCCGTTAATGACCCAAGTGCCGACCGGTCGGAGGAGGACCCCGTGAAGCAGGGCGTGCACAGCCCCGCCGGGGCACAGGGCGCCGCCCGGGTGCCCGCGCAGCAGCGTGCGCGGGACGTGGACCGGGAGCGGGACACCGCCGTGCCGGGCGCGCGGGGCGAGCACACGCACGCCGAGCAGCCGATTCCACGGCCACGAGCCGTCGTGCAGCGCTCCTCGGTGCGCGGGCAGATCCTCGACGCGCTGCGGACGGCGCTGGTGGCGGGCGAGCTGCAGCCGGGCGAGGTCTACTCGGCGCCGGTCCTCGGCGAACGCTTCGGGGTCTCGGCGACGCCGGTGCGCGAAGCCATGCAGCAGCTCGCTCTGGAGGGCGCCGTCGAGGTCGTGCCGAACCGCGGCTTCCGGGTCGTCGAGCGGGGTGCGCGGGAGCTGGCCGAGCTGGCCGAGGTGCGGGCTCTGATCGAGGTCCCGGTGATGCTGCGGCTCGCCCGCACGGTGCCCGGTGAGCGATGGGCCGAGCTGCGTCCGCTCGCGGAGGCGACGGTACGCGCGGCGTCCTCCGGCTGCGCGGCGACGTACGCGGAGTCCGACCGGGCCTTTCACCGGGCGGTGCTGTCCCTGTCGGGCAACGGGCAGCTGGTGCAGGTCGCGGAGGATCTGCACCGGCGGTCCCAGTGGCCGCCGGTGGACGGCCCGGTCCGGCACGGCCGCGCGGACCTGGTGGCGGACGCGGCGGAACACGCGGCGCTGCTGGAGGCGCTGATCGCGCGGGATCTCGACGTCGTGCGGCAGCTGGTGGGCGAGCACTTCGCCGGTGCGAGCTGAGCGGGACCTCCCGGAGGGAAGGGTGCGGTTCGCCCGCCGGCGCGGGTCCCGTGGTGGCTGCTCGCGCAGTTCCCCGCGCTCCTGCTGTGCCCAGGCCCGTGCCAGGGCGTCGCGGCCGCGACACCGGGCGCGGTTCTCAGTGAGCGGCTGTGACCGGCACCTTCACTTCGGATCCTGGGCGCCGATGAGCGTGCGGGCCTGCTCGATCCACCCCGTCACGGCTTTGGCGCCGCAGCTCTCGGCGACCGACCTGGCCTCGTCGAGGTGGTGGAACGCCGTCGACGGGTCGCCGGTCTCGGCCGCGAGGTAGGCCAGTGCCACCAGGCCGGCCGCCTCCCCGGGCCTGAAGCCGATCTCCCGGCGCAGCGTCACCGACTCGGTCAACCGCTCGCGGGCCTGGTCGAAGCGGCCTGCGTCCTTGTCGGCGAAGCCGAGATGGCGTACCGCGTAGGACATCGTCCTCCGGTCTCCGACGGATTGCGCCAGCGCGTACGACCGCTCGAAGTACGGCCTGCCGGCAGCTCCGTCCCCCTTCACCACCTGGTGCCAGCAGCCGACCCAGAACAACGCGTCCGCCTCACCCGACGTGTCGCCCAGACGCCGGTACAGTTCGGCCGCGCGCTCGAAGAGCACCAGTTCCTGGCCGTTCTCCTCGCGGTCGTCCAGGAAGCGGACGTGCAGTACCTTGCCCCGCGCCATGGAGAGCGGAGCCTCGATCCCGTCGAGCAGGTCGTCCGACCGGTCCAGTGCGGACGTGTCCCCGCCGAACATCGCCGCCTCGAACAGCTCTCCCGCACGGTCGACCCAGTCCCGCTCCTGCATGCCCTACCCCTCCCCGTCGGACGATGGCAGTGCCGAGGCTATCTCCATGCTCCGGGCGCAAGCCCGGGATTTTCCGGAGAGCGGCTCCCCAGCGATCCGTCGCCCACGAGCCGGGAGCGTCGCCGCAACGGACCCTAGGCCGTCGCTGCCCCCGCAGCAGGCGGTGTCAGCTGGCGGGCCAGCCACGTGGGCACACCCCCGAGCAGCCTGAACAGCCGCCGGGCCTCCTCCCGCAGCCGCGACGCCTCCGGCTCGGACTCCGTGTCCGCCAAGGACGCGAGCGCAGGGGCCGTACCCACCAGGTAGCCCAACTCCTCCCGGATCCGCAGTGATTCGGCGAAACCGTGCCGCGCCTCCGCCATCTCGCCGTCCCGCAGGGCGAGTCCGGCGAGATGGCGCCAGGTGAAGGACAGCAGCAGCGGGTCGGCGTGCGCGGTGGCGCCCGCGTGGGCCCGGCGGTACGCCGCGCGGGCCGCCTGCGGGGAGCGGGCGAGGTTCTCGGCCAGCAGACCCCTGCGGAAGTCCAGCAGCGCCCGTGCCGCACCCCCCGGAGGAATCAGCGCCGCCGCCCGCCCCAGCGCGGCCCGCGCCTCGTCCGCCCGGTCCCGCACGGCGTGCAGCGTGGCGGCGTAGGCGAGTTGACCGCGCTCGCAGGCGGCGGCGCCGCGCTCCTCGTCGGTGTGGGCGAGCGCCTCGGCCGTCCGCAGGGCGTCCTCGGCGTCCTCCCAGCCCCGCTCGGTGTACAGGCACCGTTCGACCAGGAGCCCCGCCCGCTGCAGCGCGGCCTTCGGGGTGTCGGGTGGCAGCAGGGCCGCCGCATCCACCCAGCAGGCCCGTGAGCGCAACCGCCATACCGCGGTCTGGAGGGGATCGTCACCGGCGGTCGTTCCGTTACCAGACATGGCGGAATGCGCCACGTTGCCCTCCCCGAGCACGCCATCGAGCTGTTGAGTGGTGGCGGCATTCCAGCACCAATGCCCGGGCCGGGCCAAGAGGGTGGGTGAAAGATTTCACAAAGTAGTGGGGCATTGGCGTGACTTGGTTTGGCCCCTCACGCCCCTGCCGGCTCAGCTCATGCGCAGCGCAAGGAAGAAGTCCAGCTTGTCTTCGAGGCGCGACAGGTCCCGTCCCGTCAACTGCTCGATGCGGCCGACCCGGTAGCGCAGCGTGTTGACGTGCAGGTGGAGCCGGGTGGCGCAGCGGGTCCAGGAGCCGTCGCAGTCCAGGAACGCCTCCAGCGTCGGGATCAGCTCGGCCCGGTGCCGGCGGTCGTAGTCCGTCAGGGGGTCCAGCAGACGCGCGGTGAAGGCGCGCCGGACATCGTCCGGGACGAACGGAAGCAGCAGGACGTGCGAGGCCAGTTCCTGATGGCCGGCCGCGCACACGCGGCCGGGACGGGCCGCCGCCACCCGGCGGGCGTGCCGGGCCTCCTCCAGCGCGCCGCGCAGCCCCTCCGCCGAGTGCACGGCCGCACTCACGCCGAGGGTGAGCCGCCCGTCGTCGTTCAGGCCCGCCGACAGGGGCTCGCGGACCGCCTGCAGGAGCGCGTCGGCCAGCAGGCCGGTCTCCGAGCCGTCGTGCTCGGCGGAGACCGCTGGCAGCGGCACCAGGGCGATCGCCTCGTCGCCGGTGTGCGCGACGGCGATGCGGTCCAACGGCTCCGGGCCGGTGGCCTGCGGATCGACCAGGACCTCCTCCAGCAGCGACTGGGCGATGGGGCCGGCCTCCCCCTCGCTGCCCTCCCACTCGACGCGGGCCACCACCACCTGCCAGTGCGGGGCCGCCCCGAGCCCGGGCAGCAGCACCGGCGCCGCCACCCTGAGGCGTGCGGCGATCTCGGCGGGAGCGGCGCCCGTCTGCACCAGCTCCAGCACCTCCTGGGCGAGCCGGCGCCGCACCGTGCGCGCCGCGTCCCGGCGGTCCCGCTCGACCGCGATCAGCTGGGTGACGCCCTGCAGCAGGTCGAGGCGCTCGTCCGGCCAGTCGCCCGCGTCCGCCTCGACGGCCAGCAGCCAGTCCGACAGGACCGTCTCGCGCACGTCCCTGGCGGCCTGCGGGGAGCGGCCGGAGGAGCGGATCGGGAAGAGGGCGTACGGGGCGCCGCCCAGCAGCACCCGGTGGGGCCCGCGGCGGCCCGTGCGGGCGGCGGTCAGGTGCTCGGCGGCGAGCTTGGCGCAGGTCTCCGGCGGCAGTGCCGGGCCCGCGACCTTCGGCCCCGCGATCAGCCGGCCGGTGGGGGAGAGCACCCAGGCGCGCAGGTCCAGGTCGGAACCGAGCAGGTCCAGGACCACGTCCGGGCCGCCGCCCGCCGGGCCCGAGGTCATCATCCTGCGGTGCCGGTCCACCACGGCCGCCAGGTCCCCGGCCCGCTCGCCGGAGACCTGCCGCACGACGTGCTCGGTGATCGTCGCGAAGGCCACCGACTCGTGCACCGCGAACAGCGGCAGCCGGTGCCGCGCGCAGGCCAGCACCAGGTCGTCCGGCACATCGCCCAACTCTGCCTCGCCGGCCGCCAGCGCCGCCACCCCGGCCTGGACCAGGATGCGCACGAAGGGTTCGGAGTCGTCCGCGTCCCGGCGCCAGGCCAGGCCCGTCAGCACCAGCTCGCCGCCGGAGAGGTAGCGGCTCGGGTCTCGCAGGTCGGTGGTCATCACGCCGCGTACCGAGCGGTCCAGCTCGTCCTCGCCGCCGAGCAGCCGCAGGCCCAGCGCATCGGTGTCCAGAAGTGCGCGAAGCCGCATCTCGTCGCCGCCGTTCTCTTGTCTCGAAACCTACGATGAATCTTGGATGGGTGACGGGGGAGGGACCCGGCGCGGGGCGCACAGGCCGTTCTCCGGGGTCGTCGGGCTGTGTCCTGCGTTTCCCGAGGAAAACGAAGAGGTTTCCGATGACCTCTGTTCATACGAATCTACAAGATGCCCACCGTGGCCAGCCAACTCCTTCATGGTTTCGGTGACTGACCCCGCCGGAGTACTGGGCGGTGTACTGAGTCCACTCCGCGTTAACAGGACATGAACGAGCCGGGCCCGCCGCACACGGATTGGCTCAATCTGTACGACCCACGAGACGAAGAAGAAGAGAGCCGGTCATGGACTTCCTTCGCCCCGCCAGCTGGGAGGAGGCGCTCGCCGCGAAGGCCGAGCACCCCACCGCTGTGCCGATTGCGGGTGGCACCGATGTGATGGTCGAGATCAACTTCGACCACCGCCGGCCCGAGTACCTGCTCGACCTGAACCGCATCGGCGACCTCGCCGAGTGGGAGGTCGGCGAGGACACCGTACGGCTGGGTGCCTCCGTCCCGTACACCAGGATCATGCAGAATCTCCGTGCCGAGCTGCCGGGCCTCGCGCTCGCCTCGCACACGGTCGCCTCCCCGCAGATCCGCAACCGCGGCGGCGTCGGCGGCAACCTCGGCACGGCCTCGCCCGCCGGTGACGCCCACCCCGCCCTCCTGGCGGCCGGCGCCCGGGTCGAGGCGGAATCGGCGGCCCGCGGCACCCGTCTGATCCCGATCGACGAGTTCTACACCGGCGTCAAGCGCAACGCGCTCCAGCCCGACGAGCTGATCCGCGCGGTGCACATCGAGAAGGCGGACGGCCCGCAGCAGTACTCCAAGGTCGGCACCCGCAACGCCATGGTCATCGCGGTGTGCGCCTTCGGCCTCGCCCTGCACCCCGAGACCCGCACCGTCCGGACCGGCATCGGCTCCGCCGCCCCGACGCCCGTGCGGGCCAAGACGGCCGAGGACTTCCTGAACGCGGCCCTGGAGGAGGGCGGGTTCTGGGACAACGGCAAGATCATCACCCCGTCGGTCGCCAAGCAGTTCGCGGACCTGTGCTCCGCCGCCTGCAACCCGATCGACGACGTCCGGGGCACCGCGAGCTACCGCCGCCACGCGGTCGGGGTCATGGCCCGCCGGACGCTCACCTGGACCTGGGAGTCGTACCGCGGCGCCCGCCGCGCCTCGGAGGGAGCTGCGTAATGCGCGTCAACTTCACTGTCAACGGACGTCCGCAGGAAGCAGACGACGTCTGGGAGGGCGAGTCCCTGCTGTACGTCCTGCGCGAGCGCCTCGGCCTGCCCGGCTCCAAGAACGCCTGCGAGCAGGGCGAGTGCGGCTCCTGCACGGTCCGCCTGGACGGCGTTCCGGTCTGTTCCTGCCTGGTCGCGGCCGGCCAGGTCGAGGGCCGCGAGGTCGTCACCGTCGAGGGCCTCGCGGACTTCGCCAAGCAGCGCGCCGAGGGCGGCTGCGCGACCGGCGCCTGCGGCACCCCGCTCGACGCGGCCAAGGCATGGCAGGCCAAGGGCACCGACTCGCAGACCGGCGAGGGCACGGAGCTGTCCCCGATCCAGCAGGCGTTCATCGACGCCGGCGCCGTCCAGTGCGGCTTCTGCACCCCGGGTCTGCTGGTCGCCGCCGACGAGATGCTGGAGAACAACCCGAACCCGACCGACGCGGACATCCGCGAGGCGCTGTCGGGCAACCTGTGCCGCTGCACGGGCTACGAGAAGATCATGGACGCGGTCCGCCTGGCGGCCGCACGCCAGTCCGAGGGGGTCTGACATGCCGGCCAACGGCGCTCCTACGAAGATCACGCAGGGTTCGCAGACCAAGGGCGGCATCGGCGAGTCCACGCTCCGCCCGGACGGCACCCTCAAGGTCACCGGCGAGTTCGCGTACTCGTCCGACATGTGGCACGAGGACATGCTCTGGGGCCAGATCCTGCGCTCCACCGTCGCGCACGCCGAGATCGTCTCGATCGACACCGGCGAGGCCCTGGCCACGCCCGGCGTCTACGCGGTCCTGACCTACGACGACCTGCCCACCGAGGTGAAGAACTACGGCCTGGAGATCCAGGACACCCCGGTCCTCGCCCACGGCAAGGTGCGCCACCACGGCGAGCCGGTCGCGATCGTCGCCGCCGATCACCCGGAGACGGCCCGCCGCGCCGCCGCCAAGATCAAGGTCGAGTACAAGGAACTCCCGGTCATCACCGACGAGGCCTCCGCGACCGCCCCGGACGCGATCCTCATCCACGAGGGCCGCGACGACCACCACATCGGCCACGTCCCGCACCCGAACATCGTCCACCGCCAGCCGATCGTCCGCGGCGACGTGGAGGCGGCCCGTGCGCGGGCGGACGTGATCGTCGAGGGCGAGTACACCTTCGGCATGCAGGACCAGGCCTTCCTCGGCCCCGAGTCCGGCCTCGCCGTGCCCGAGGAGGACGGCGGCGTCCACCTCTACATCGCCACCCAGTGGCTCCACTCCGACCTGCGCCAGATCGCCCCCGTCCTCGGCCTGCCCGAGGACAAGGTGCGGATGACGCTGTCCGGTGTCGGCGGCGCGTTCGGCGGCCGCGAGGACCTGTCGATGCAGATCCACGCCTGCCTGCTGGCGCTGCGCACCGGCAAGCCCGTCAAGATCGTCTACAACCGGTTCGAGTCCTTCTTCGGGCACGTCCACCGCCACCCGGCCAAGCTCCACTACGAGCACGGCGCCACCAAGGACGGCAAGCTCACGCACCTGAAGTGCAGGATCGTCCTGGACGGCGGCGCCTACGCGTCCGCCTCCCCGGCGGTCGTCGGCAACGCGTCCTCGCTGGCGGTCGGCCCGTACGTCGTCGACGACGTCGACATCGAGGCCATCGCCCTCTACACCAACAACCCGCCCTGCGGCGCCATGCGCGGCTTCGGCGCGGTCCAGGCGTGCTTCGCCTACGAGGCACAGATGGACAAGCTGGCGAAGAAGCTGGGCATGGACCCGGTGGAGTTCCGGCAGCTGAACGCCATGGAGCAGGGGACCATCATGCCGACCGGGCAGCCGGTCGACTCCCCGGCCCCGGTCGCCGAACTGCTGCGCCGCATCAAGGCGATGCCGATGCCGCCCGAGCGCCAGTGGGAGTCCAGCGAGGGCGCCGACGTACGGCAGCTGCCCGGCGGTCTGTCCAACACCACGCACGGCGAGGGCGTCGTACGCGGTGTCGGCTACGCGGTCGGCATCAAGAACGTCGGCTTCTCCGAGGGCTTCGACGACTACTCCACCGCCAAGGTGCGCATGGAGGTCGTCGGCGGCGAGGCGGTGGCCACCGTGCACACCGCGATGGCGGAGGTCGGCCAGGGCGGTGTCACCGTCCACGCGCAGATCGCCCGGACCGAGCTGGGCGTCACCCAGGTGACCATCCACCCGGCCGACACCCAGGTGGGCAGTGCCGGTTCGACCTCGGCCTCCCGGCAGACGTACGTCACCGGCGGCGCCGTGAAGCACACCTGCGAACTCGTCCGCGAGAAGGTCCTGGAGGTCGGGCGCCGCAAGTTCGGCACCTACCACCCCGCGTGGGCCACCGCCGAACTCCTGCTGGAGGGCGGCAAGGTCGTCACCGACGGCGGCGAGGTCCTCGGCGACCTGGCCGACGTCCTGGAGGGCGAGACCGTCGAGATCGAGGCGGAGTGGCGGCACCGGCCGACCGAGGCCTTCGACCTGCACACCGGCCAGGGCAACGGACACGTCCAGTACTCCTTCGCCGCCCACCGCGCGGTCGTCGAGGTCGACACCGAACTCGGCCTGGTCAAGGTCATCGAGCTGGCCTGTGCCCAGGACGTCGGCAAGGCGCTCAACCCGCTCTCCGTCGTCGGCCAGATCCAGGGCGGTACGACCCAGGGCCTGGGCGTGGCGGTGATGGAGGAGATCATCGTCGACCCGAAGACCGCGAAGGTCAGGAACCCCTCCTTCACGGACTACCTCATCCCGACCATCCTCGACACGCCGACCATCCCGGTCGACGTCCTGGAACTCGCCGACGACCACGCCCCGTACGGGTTGCGCGGCATCGGTGAAGCCCCGACCCTGTCGTCCACCCCGGCCGTCCTCGCGGCGATCCGGAATGCGACCGGGCTGGAGCTCAACCGCACTCCGGTGCGGCCCGAGCACCTGACGGGGACCGTGTAACACCCCAGCTCTCCGGGCGGCGCAGGGAACGTCACACACTCCGCCGCGCCGCCCGGAGGAACCCCCTTTGAGTTCCGCACCGCTCGCGGTCCTTGAAGCACCAGGAAATTCGTTCGTCTCGGGCCGTCCCCCGGGTCGTCCATTCCCAAATCCCGTGACCGTCAGGGCGGT